>JAILBX010000123.1 GCA_024680675.1 Lachnospiraceae bacterium
CCTCTCCTTGATATTTTTAATCATCGTATTTCTATGTTAAATAGCTGTATTTTTACCGAAGCCATCTCCGGCAAAAAAGTCACAAATAGATTTTAATATAATATGGGAATTTTTTCACTAGGAAATTGATGGGAAGGGGGGGCTGGATTTTTAACAGTAAACAAGAAAAACACGCATCTAACGCGTGTTCCTTCTATAAAGCGATAAGAGAGGCAAATAAGCCCTGCGGCTTTAGCCTCTTCAGTCAAGAAGCTCTCCTGCAATATACGATTCTTCTATATAGCTTGGATTCTGATAGTACAGATCCGAATTAAAGTCAGAGATCATGTCACTGATAAAGGAGGAAAAAACCTTTTTAACTGATTCTGCCTCCTTGCCGCTCTCCTCCTTGTCCTTTATTATAGTGGCATACAATTTTCCTATATCAACGTGATCCGGAACAGAATACCGACAATTAGATACCGTGTCAAAATCTCCTTCCATAAGACCATATCTTTCCGTAAGCTCATCGCATACCTGCTCAAAAGAAAGGCAATGGTTTACTCCGGCATCCTTTAGCTGTTTTTCTATACCCTTAATCCCCAGCTTCTCAACCACATAAGAACGGTGGTTTTTTGTTTTTCTCCCAATATACTCGATCAATGCACATACATAGAAAAGATCATTGTATTTCTCGTTACTCACAAGCCACCTCATTTCCTGCATAACTGATGGAGCCCAGTGCTTTCAATGTATGAAAACTAAGCTGATTTGTGGGATATTTAAACCTGGCTAAGGCCCAAAACTGTTCCCTGCTTATGATTCCCTGCATATAGTCATTGACATAGTTCCATACGGTATCGTTTGCCATTGGACCCTCCACTATATCATAATCATGAAGACCTCCCAAGCGGCAATGGGCTATAAAATCCAACCAATCGTCAGTAAGATCCTTAAAATATAATATATTTAACTCCGGATTTTCAGTGTACTCATACTTATTTATGATACCCTCTCCCGTCCCGCGAACTGCCCATCTCCTTGCCTGTTCAATATTTCTTGTACAGTAAAAACCCCAAGAAAAGTCCTTGGTATATTTAGTCTTTTTGATTATCGGATATTCTACGATCACTTTGCTTGCATGATATATCAGCATCTATTTACACCCCCGACTCTCCAGGATTATTTTACTACATAGCCTAATTACCTACAGCTTTTTACCCTACGTAACTTTCATCTGTATTATAATGTCAAGACGCAATGCAATTTCTACATTCATACTTAACCTTTAAGCATCTGTTATGTTGAAAACTTTTTATTGTAAGAATAAACTGCACCCTATACAGGGATTATCGCAAATATATGATCATTCTGAAAGTTTATTGTAAATTGTTAGGGGTGGGTTGGCAATATGAACTCATATCTTTAAAAAATCAACTATCCTCTTACTGCTTTGATCATCCCCATAAGTATGCATCTTATTCCGAAGAACTTCTCTTTTTTCTTTGGAAGGATCCTCTCCCTTTGCTATACTATTAACAAATGAAAGCATATCTTCGAATGTGAATATCTCCGATCCCGGAAAATAATCCCTTACAGGATCAAACACAAATCCTCTTGACTTGCTGTATTCTTCGACATCCTCTATCACAAAAGCCATGGGTCTGTCTAAAACCAGATAATCTATGGCGGCTGACGAATAGTCACTGATAAACGCATCTGCCTTAGGCATCAGTTTGTTGATCTCTATGTCTTTATCTCTAAGATCAGAGTTTTCAATAATGCTTATATTTGAAAAGCCCTCACAGTTAACAGCAGATCTCTTTTGAAAAGGATGAAGTTTTATTAGAAGGACCATATCATTATCGATCAGCAGATCATTGATCTCTTCCATCTTTTCCCTGCTGTCAACAACAGGAAGTCCCGTATCTCCGCCGATACTGTATTCATTAAGATTTGAAAGGGCCTTCCCCTCCGACTCTCTGAAGGTCGGCATCCAGATAATATATTTTGATGCTTCCTTTATTCCAAACAGATCCTTTAAGGAACCCTCTACAGGATGAAACAGCCAGTCTTCCTTGGGATAACCCGTAATGATCACCTGATCATCTCTGAGTCCGTATATATCCTCATGTATTTTCTTATATAAAGGGCTTATAACCGGCATATATTCATATCTTTTTTCACA
>JAILBX010000128.1 GCA_024680675.1 Lachnospiraceae bacterium
AGATAATTAACCCCTGATCTATGGGAAATAAAAGGGACATATAGTGTGCTATATTCTATTTGTAAGATAAATGAAGCAAGGCTTATTCAGAGAAAGAGAGGAATAGAATATGAGTGCAAATTTATGGGTTTACTGGGCAAAAAGGTTACATATCGTTGATGGAAACAATAAGGACTGGTACGGTTATTGTGATGATATAAGCAATGAGTGTGATCTCAATGGAGATTCCATCATTCTTGAGACAAAGAGCGGTTATGTAGAGCTCTTCAGGAGTAATATAAGACTTATTGAAGCCTGTTAGTATTAAAATAAAAATCAGTAAGGGGTGCCCGGAAAGTTTAAGGCCGGGCATTTTAAGACAGGATTTGGATCATGCTGGATAAATTTGGGAGAAATATAGAATATCTGAGAATTTCGGTTACGGACAGGTGTAATTTAAGATGCAGATACTGCATGCCAAGGGATGTGGTATCTGTACCTATGAAGGATATACTTTCAATTGAAGAAATAGTCTATATTTCCGGAATAATGACGGAGCTTGGAGTAAAGAAGATCAAGATAACGGGAGGGGAACCTCTGGTAAGGCGTGGCTGCTGTGAACTTGTAAGGATGTTAAAGGAGACGGCAGGGGTTGAGCAGGTTACCCTTACCACCAACGGAGTTTTGCTGAAAGCTTATTTAAAAGAGCTTAAGGATGCAGGACTTGATGCAGTAAACATCAGCATTGATACACTGGACGAAAAGCTGTATGAAATGATAACAGGAGCTGATAAGCTTAAGGAGGTGTTAGCTTCCTTTGAGGAGGCCTTAAGCTATAATATCCCGGTTAAGATAAATGTGGTTTCAGTTGACTGGGAAGGGTTAAAAAATGGAAAATCCGGGGAAGAGAAGAATGCTTTATCAGAGCTTATGAGGCTTGTGGAGTTTGCCAGAGATAAAGAAATCTGTGTAAGATTTATAGAAATGATGCCCTTAGGATACGGCAGGGACTTTCCGGCCATTCCCCATAACCTTCTCATACCCTGTATTAAAGAGAAGTATAAGGGGATGGTTATTGATGAGGGCGAATATGGAAACGGTCCCGCAAGCTACTACAGTATTCCGGGCTTTAAAGGGAAGATAGGTTTTATCAGTGCCATAAACGGCAAGTTCTGCGAAAACTGTAACAGAGTGAGACTGACAACAAGGGGCTATCTGAAAAGCTGCCTCTGCTATGACAATGGGGTCGAATTAATGGAAGTATTAAGGTCCCAAATGGAAGAGGATGAAAAGCATGATAAAATAAAGAATATGATTGAAGAGGTAATCTTCAAAAAGCCGGAGAAGCATAGTTTTGAAGAACCGGAAAGTATTTCAGAAACCAATATAATGTCCCGTATAGGAGGCTGATGAAAGGTAAAAGGTTAGCGTTGAAAAATGGGACTTGAAGTAAATATAAAAAAAGAATTTGAGGATTTTTCACTGGAGCTTGATTTTTCCTGCAGGGGAAAGAGGATAGGGATACTTGGGGCCTCAGGCTGTGGAAAGAGCATGACCTTAAAATCGATAGCCGGTCTCTTGAAGCCGGCAGAGGGCAGGATAGTTTTTGATGAAAGGGTATTTTTTGACTCCGCCAGGGGGATAGATCTTAAAGCAGACAGAAGAAGGGTAGGCTATCTCTTTCAGGATTATGCCCTCTTTCCCAACATGACTGTTGAGGAAAACATAAAAGCAGGCATGGCGGGTGCCAGGCGTATAGCAGTTTTGGATTCCCCTAAAGGGGATCCTATCCTTAAAAAAAACAGTGATAAAGACTGTTTAAGAGACATTATTGAGCGTTTTGAACTGGCAGATGTGAGGGATCATCGTCCCGGGGAGTTATCGGGAGGCCAGCAGCAAAGGTGCGCACTGGCAAGGATGATCACTACAGATCCTGAATTGCTGCTTTTGGATGAGCCATTTTCAGCATTGGATTCCTTCTTAAAGGAGGGAATGAGGCTTGAGCTTATAAGATTTTTGGATGAGTACGATAAAACGGTTGTTCTTGTAAGTCATGACAGAGATGAAATATATCAGATCTGCGATCATTTGCTGCTTATGGACAGAGGAAGGATCATAGAAGAAGGAAGGACAGAGGATGTGTTTAAGCATCCCGGTTCCCTGGCCTC
>JAILBX010000148.1 GCA_024680675.1 Lachnospiraceae bacterium
AATATCTTCTGGAAGGGGCTGTGATCCGAAAGGGCTATCTTAGAGGTTGTATCATCATTGTATTCACCCTTATAGATCACATAGACGCCGGATTGGACAAGATTATTGGTCTGAACTATGTTCTGCTGTTCGGATCTCCAGATATTGTCGGTGACTGGGAAAACGGCATCTATCATGTCCTGTTGAAGATCTTCTATCATCTTTGTATAGGAATCATAGGGAATATATTCTATTTCAAGCCTGTTTTTAAGGTTAAGCTGTTCCTGCCAGGTTTTAAAAATATCAGTAATAACACCGCTTATTTTTCCATCCTTGTCAGAACCGCAAAAGGGCATATAATCATCGATATAACCTACCTTAAGAGAATAATTATCGTCAACCCATTTGGCTTCCTCGGGAGAAAGAGCGGCATTTACGGCAGTATTCTTAAAATATTTCATCTGAAGGCTTTCAGTAAAATAGGGGTTATTCTCTTTTATAAGGGTTAAAACCCGGTTAAGCTCTTCAAGAAGATCTGTTCTATCTTTTGTAACGGCAAGATAGTAGGAGGATTGCCCCACCATGACAACGGGGCTTAAGCCGGAATTGGAAGGAATATTGTTGTTGACAGCTATAACGGCATCTATTTCCCCATTTTCAAAAGCCCGGTCTCTTGTCTCAAAATCATTAAAAAATACTTCCTCACATTCGATCCCAGACTTGTTCATCCATTCTTCAAAGTAAACCGTCATAAGGTTATTTCTCAAGGTACCTACCTTTTTTCCTTTAAGGCTGGTGGGATCACTTCCAAGAATATCATCATTATTGGAGGCCTTATATATGAAATAGGATTCAAAGCCCATTTCCTGGGATGGAAAGTTCATTTGGGAGGATCTTTCCTCCGTGTAGGAAACTCCCGCTAAAAGATCTATTTCTCCTTCAAGGAAAAGGTCATAAAGATCCGACCAGCCTCCGTATACATATTCATATTCCCAGCCGGTGAAATTGGATACGCCCTGAAGGTATTCGTAGGAATAACCGCTTTTGGTGTCAGAGTTTGCATCACCCTCCTGAAAATGATCCGAATTATACCATCCAACTTTTACGATCTTATCTCCTTCCTCTTCTTTGGCATATAAAGTAAAAGCAGGAAAGAAAAGATTTAAAAAAAGAATTGTGACAAGTAAGAGTGAAATTGTTTTTTTACATTTACAGATCATAATATCCCTCATTTTCAGAATTTTAAAAGGAGACCCTCTTTAGTAATAAATTAAAGTCAAATGACTATATGAACAAGTTCAATAGTCATTTGAACTTTTGGCGCTTGTATCATTATATATTTTATCATATATTTATAGATTTTTAATAAGAAAATATGTATGATTAGTAAATGGCAAGCCGGAAATAATAGAAAAGATCAGGATCATATCATAAGGGAGGTGAAGGATTGGATAAGATATGTGACTATTGTAATGCTCAATATGATGACAGTCTTGATAATTGTCCCCATTGCGGAGCCCCTAATAACTCAGTAAGGAGAGGAAAGGGAGTTCCAAGAACCATTGAAGAGTTAAAAAATTGGTATAAGGATCATAATCTTCCGGATGAAGAGGTAACAAGATTTTTTATAGGAAGGGATTATAAAGAGCCTAAGGCTTTTGGAATTTACAAGGATCAGAACAGCGGGGATTTTATTGTTTATAAAAATAAGGCTAACGGTCAAAGAGCGGTGAGATATCAGGGTAAGGATGAATCCTACGCGGTCAACGAGCTTTACCAGAAGCTTAAGGATGAGATAGCAAGACAAAAGGCCAATCAAGCGGGCAGGGGCAGAAAGAGAAGCTCTTCTGATGATGGAAATTATATTAGAAGAGTAAAAATAATGAGAGCTCTTGTTACAGTAGCAGTAATAATCTTTGTGGCTTTTTTGTGTATACCTGCCAATAAAAACGGTTACTACAATATAGACGGTGATACCTACTATTGCAGAGACGACAAATGGTATGCCTATGACCGGGCTCTGGATGACTGGTATTATTACGGAAGTATTCCTCTTGAAAAGGGAGATGATTATTCAAACTACTATGAGGGTTACTCAAATAACGACAGCAGCATAGATACGGATTTTACCGACAGTGCCTTTTATGAGGATAACTTTTCCTCAGATGATGATTCAGATTGGGATTCGGATTCGGATTGGAGCTCAGATTACAGCTGGGATTCCGGCGGAAGTGACTGGGATTCAGACTGGTGATATAGAGTCAATAAATAATATAAGTGAGAGTGATTGAATGAAGCTTGTATTTCTTGAAAGAAAAAGTATAGGAATGGACATAGACATTTCAAAAATGGAGGATTTCGGGGAGCTTACTGTTTATGATGATAAGCTTTCAGAGGAAAATCTCCAAAGAATAAGAGATGCTGAGGTCATAATAGCCAGTAAATCAAGGCTTGATGAAGCTACTCTTTCTTCAGCAAAGGATTTAAAGCTTATATGTGACTTTGCTACGGGCTATGACAATGTGGATATAAAATATTGCAGAAGCCGGGGTATAACCGTTACTAATGTCAGTGATTATTCCACCTCCACAGTGGCTCAGCATACCTTTGCCCTGCTTTTAAACCTTCTTGAGCATATTTCATTTTATGATGACTTTGTCAAATCGGGTAAATACGAAAAACATGACAGCTTTTCATACTACGGAAATCCCTTTTTAGAGCTTAGCGGACTTACCTATGGTATAGCAGGTCTTGGAAATATAGGGAAAAGGGTAGCCTCTATAGCAAAAGCCTTTGGCTGCAGGGTTATATATTATTCCACAAGTGGTAAGAACAGTAACAGTGAATATGAGCAGGTTTCTTTTGATAAGCTGCTTAAAGAGTCGGATATTATATCCCTCCACTGTCCATTGGGTCCAAAAACCTATCATATGATGGACAGAGAGGCTTTTCATAAAATGAAGAGCTCTGCTATTTTAATAAATGTTGCAAGGGGAGCTGTGGTTGATAATGAAGCTCTTTATGAGGCTCTGATCAAGGGAGAGATAGCCTCTGCAGGCCTTGATGTGGTAGAGGGAGAACCTATAAGAGGGGACAACCCTCTGACAAGGATAAAGGACAGTGGAAAGCTTATAATAACTCCTCATATGGCATGGGGCAGTGTTGAGGCAAGAAGCAGACTTCTTGACATGGTCTATGAGAATATAAAGGCCTTTATAAAGGGCGAAAGTTTAAATGTTGTGAGCTAGTAAGTTAATAAGTAAGATAATAAGTAAGTTATACCAGTATTTGGATCAGTATTTAAAGGAGTTTTTATGACGGATACAGTAAAAAAGGACAGGGGTTTTTGGACTCTCAGATATACGATAATAAACATGACCTATTATATGGCATATTGCGGCATTCATGGATATACAGCGGTATTTTTGCTGGATAAGGGATTTTCAAATACCCTGATAGGGATAGATCTTGCTTTGGCAAATATTCTTTCCGTCATTTTCCAGCCTATAGTAGCAGGTATAATCGATAAACAGGGTAAGCTGACCAACCGGATCACTGCCATGATATCCACTGCCCTTATAATCCTTGGCTGTATCTTCCTGCTTATAAGGGGTGATAACAAGGCTGCGGTTTTCATTGTCTTTGCTCTTATTTATATGATACAGATGGTGTATCAGCCTGTTATTACAGCTATGAACTTTGAATACAGCATGGCCGGATGTAAGATATATTTCGGACTTGCAAGGGGACTTGGTTCAGTAAGCTTTGCCGTGGCCTCCTTCTTTGTGGGAAGGGCTCTTGGAACTTATGGAGTAAAGATCCTTATGATACTTGTTATCTTTGTTCTTTCCATAGGTCTTGTGGCCCTGTATTTCTTTAAAAAACCTGAAGGGGGAAATATTGAGGATGAAAATGTGAAGGAATCAATAGATCAGGGAATGGTTCACAATAATATCATTGATTTTACAAGAACCTATCCCAAATTTATGCTTTTTGTACTGGGTTCGGTATTTTTCTTCTTTTCCCATAACGCCTTAAATGACTATCTTTTACAGATCATAACTCCCATAGGAGGTGATGAGGCTTCCTTGGGAAGGGCTATTTTCCTTGCGGCTATATTAGAGCTGCCCACCATGGCTTTGATAAACAAGGTTATGGAAAAGATTCCCTTAAACAGACTTTTGATCTTTTCAGGTATCTCCTTTACCATAAAGACTCTTATAATGATGCTCGCATTCAATATGGGAATGGTATATTTAAGTCAGTTTATGCAGATGTTTGCCTATGCGGTATTCATTCCGGGATCTGCCTATTATGTGAATATGGTCATGGATAAATACGATCAGGTTAAGGGTCAGGCCTATGTTAACTGTTCCATAACTCTTGGAGGCGTTTTCAGCAGCCTGATCTGCGGAAGGATACTGGACGTGGCAGGAACCAAGGCAATGCTGGCTGTCAGCCTTATTGTATCGGCAGCAGGACTTTTGATCGTTTTAATTGCCCTTAGTGACAAGGACTTAAAAAGTAAAACAGCTTAGAGCACTGATCTTCAGGCGAAGGGAGGCAGGCGGTATTTAAAGGCGTGAATAAGCTCATTACCCACACTCATAAGGAAGGGGTAATCGGGAATATCCTCACGCTTGTACCAGTTTGCCTCGGAGATCTCGCTTTCCTGAAGCTTTAAGGTGTCATCCCCGTCAAGCTCGGCAGTATAGCCTATCATATGGGCACCGGATAAACCCCAGGGCTGATCCTTATATAATTTGAGGTTTTTAACCCTGATCCCCACCTCTTCAAAAACTTCTCTGTTTACTGTTTCCTCAAAGGATTCCCCTATCTCAACATAACCTGACACAAGAGCCAGCTTTTTATAGTAGCCCAGTTTATTTTTTATAAGAAGGATCTTATCCTTATTTGTTATGGCAACAATAACGGCCGGAGAGATCTTGGGATATTCCGTATTTTTGCAAAGAGGGCAGACCATGGCCCTTTCAAGCTTTGAGGGTACGGCTTTAGCTCCGCATCTTCCGCAGTATTCTCTGCTTCTTTTCCAAAGTACCATATGGAGACCGGTTGCAGCTTCAAAGATCATGACCTTGGGATCCATAAGCTCTCTGAAGCGGTGTATGTTCATGTAAAAGTAAAAGTCATCCTCTTTATCTGCAGCTTCAAAGAGGCTGATTTTGTCAGGGATCTCCCTTATATCCTTGTCGTAGGGATGGCTTGTGACGGTAAAAAATTTCCTGCCGCTGACTGAGAACAGATACCAGGAATCACTTATCAGGGATGAAAGCTCTGTATTAAGAGCCTGCTTTAAGTCATGAAAGGAGGGTAGGCTTACCTGCCCCTTTAGCATATGAGCCATTACGGAACTCTTTCTGCAGCATATGGCTGTGTCCTCTTTTTCAGCTTTTATATTATAATAGCTGGGATCATATATATCCGGATATATTTCATTTATCATTGTTTTTCCTTTACTTTTACATAGATTTTTCTTGTAGTGTATTGTATCATGTTAGATTGAAAGGGTAAACAAATTTAGCTTACAGGAGAGTAGATCAGATCATGAAAACAGGAGAACTAAAAGCCGCTTTTAGAATGGATGAATATAAACAGCTTCTGAAGGATATTTACGTGGATGACCATGTTTTGGAGCATCAGAAGGAAAGATATATAGCAGCACTGGATAAATTTGAGGAGTTATACGGGGAGAGAGAGGTTGAGATCTATTCTGCTCCCGGAAGGACCGAATTGGGAGGTAACCACACGGATCACCAGCATGGGCAGGTTTTGGCAGCCTCTATAAATCTGGACGTTATAGCCATCTGCTCTAAGACAGATGAAGTTATAAAGGTGGTTTCCGATGATTATGATATCAATCCCATCAATGTAAATGAAACGGAAATGATCCCGGAGGAAAAGGGAAGTTCCGAAAGTCTTATAAGAGGAGTGCTGGCAAAGTTTGTTTCCGAGAATTATAAGGTTGGCGGATTTGTTGCTTATATGACAAGTGAGGTTTTGGTGGGAGCAGGTCTTTCTTCTTCGGCAGCCTTTGAGGTTGCCATAGGTACCGTGCTTTCCGGTTTATACAATGAAATGAAGGTTTCTTCCGTATTTATAGCCAAGGCGGCCCAGTATGCGGAGAACTACTATTTTGGAAAGCCCTGTGGACTTATGGATCAGATGGCTTCAAGTGTTGGGTGTATAGTAAATATTGATTTTAAGGACATAAATGATCCGGCAATAGTAAAGGTTGATGTGAACTTTGACAAGTACGGACACAGCCTGTGTATAGTTGATACAAAGGGAGATCATTCAGATCTCACCGATGAATACGCAGCTATTCCGGTGGAAATGAAAAAGGTAGCAGCCTATTTTGGTAAGGACTATCTGATAGATGTGGATCCAAAGGAATTTTATGATGATATCGCAAAGGTAAGGGAAAGCGCCGGAGACAGGGCAGTTTTAAGAGCCATGCATTTCTTTTCAGATAATGAAAGAGTCAAGGATCAGGTCAAGGCTTTGGAAAAGGGGGATTTTGAAAGCTTTAAGGAGCTGATAATCGAGTCAGGGGAAAGCTCCTATAAATACCTGCAGAATGTATACTCCATTAAGGATATAAATAACCAAAACATGGCAATAGGTCTTGCTCTTACTGAAAAGCTTTTGGGAGCAAGAGGAGCCTACCGGGTTCACGGAGGAGGCTTTGCAGGCACCATTCAGGCCTTTGTACCGGATAATCTGGTAGACTACTATAAGAGGGAGATCGAAAAATGCTTCGGAGAGGGAAGCTGTTATGTTCTGATGATAAGAAAGTATGGAGGAAGGAAGGTATTGTAAGTGGGCAACATATATAATGCTGTGGCGGCTTTGGCTGAATATGCAGTAAAAAAGGGACTTATAGCTGAGGAGGAGAGGATATATTCAAGGAATCTTCTTCTTGATATCCTTAAATTAAGTGACTATGAGCCTGATATGTCAGAGGAAGAAATAGTAAAAAAGTCAGAGGATCTTGAAGCCCTGCTTAAGGAGATCTGCGACTATGGATGTGAAAATAAGCTTATTGAAGAAAACAGTGTTGTGTACAGAGATCTCTTTGACACAAAGGTTATGAACTGCTTCCTGCCAAGGCCTTCTGAGGTCATAAGGTGCTTTTATGAGAAGTATGAAAAGTCACCAAAGGAGGCAACGGATTATTTTTACAAGCTTTCCGTGGCATCGGACTATATCCGTTCCTATCGTATAAAAAAGGATATTAAATGGATCACCAAAACCGAGTATGGTGATCTTGATATAACAATAAACCTGGCAAAGCCTGAAAAGGATCCCAAGGCAATTGCGGCAGCAGGCAAGGCAAAGCAGGCAGGCTATCCCAAGTGCCAGCTATGTATTGAAAATGTTGGGTATGCCGGGAGGCTTGACCATCCGGCCAGGGAGAATCACAGGATCATTCCTCTTACCATATGCGGGGAGGAGTGGGGCTTTCAATATTCTCCCTATGTTTATTACAATGAGCACTGTATCCTTTTAAACAGTAAACATGTGCCAATGGTGATAAACAAAGAGGCCTTCAGAAAGCTTTTTGATTTTTTAAGACAGTTCCCTCATTATATGATCACCTCCAATGCCGATCTTCCCATAGTGGGAGGTTCTATCCTTTCCCATGAGCATTTTCAGGGAGGCTGCTATGAGTTTCCCATGGCAAGAGCCAGGGCTGAAAGCAAGTTTACTGTTAAAGGCTATGAGGACATTGACGCATGGATATTACACTGGCCCCTTTCAGTAATAAGGCTCAGCTCAAAGGATCCGGAAAGGCTTGTGGAGCTTGCCTCTCATATTTTGGATAAGTGGAGAGGCTATAGCGATGAGGAGGCCTTTATCTTTGCTAAAACAGATGGAGTTCCTCACAATACCATAACCCCCGTTGCAAGAAAAAGGGGTGAGAATTATGAAATGGACCTTGCTTTAAGAAATAATATAACCACCAAGGAGAGGCCTTTGGGAGTATTTCATCCCAGAAATGAGTTTCATCATATTAAAAAGGAAAACATCGGCGGCATTGAGGTTATGGGTCTTGCCATACTGCCTTCCAGACTGAAGGACGAGCTTAAGCTTATGGAGGAATATATACTTGAGGGCAGGGATATAAGATCAAATGAACTGCTTGTAAAGCATGCCGACTGGCTTGATGAGTTTCTTCCGAAATATGAGGGAAGGATAGATAAAGAAAACATAGCTGATATCTTAAAGAATGAGGTTGGTCAGGTATTCAAGGGAGTGCTTGAGGATGCCGGCGTATTTAAGTGCAATAAAGAGGGAAGAGACTTCTTTAAGAGATTTACAGACAGCTTGTGACAGATAAAGTATTATTTTCCAGGTATTGAAAAAAGAGGATCCGGGACAGTTGAAGTCCGGATCCTCTTTTACTGGTAAAGAGAAGTCTCTTTATAATTATTTTTTATGAGTAAGCATATAACCTATGGTTCCCGGAGCAAATTTTGAGTTCTTTTTCAGGAAGTCCTCAGGCTTTTTAGTAGGCTTTGGCTTCTTTTTCATGGGATTTGATTTGCTCTGCTTTGGCTTAGGCTCCCCATCAAGCATGGTAAGAGAGATCCTGCCCTTCTTTTCATCTACTTCTAAAACGGTAACCTCCACAATATCGCCTACGGAAACCACATCCAGAGGATGTTTGATAAACTTTTCAGACATTCTTGATATATGAACAAGTCCGTCTTCATGAACTCCGATATCTACAAAAGCGCCGAAATCTATAACATTTCTGACAGTTCCCTTAAGCTTCATACCGGGCTTTAGGTCTTTAAGATCCAAAACATCAGAACGAAGGATAGGCTTTGGAAGCTCCTCTCTTGGGTCTCTTGCAGGCTTTTCTAGCTCCTTAAGGATATCTAAGAGGGTTATCTCACCACATCCCACTTCTTCAGCCAGCTTTTGCTTATCCTTTATTCCCTTGGTAAATTCCTTTATCTTTGCCTCGTCTCTTATTTCACAGCCCATCATTTCAAGAAGTGCCTTTGCTGCCTTGTAGGACTCCGGATGAACACCGGTTCCGTCAAGGGGTTCACTGCCGCCGTTTATACGACAGAAGCCTGCACACTGCTCAAAGGCCTTAGGTCCAAGCTTTGATACCTTTAAAAGCTCTTCCCTTGTATGGAACTCACCGTTAGCCTCTCTGTAGGCTACTATATTTTTTGCCACAGCGGATGATATACCGGAAATATAGGAAAGAAGGGGGGCAGAGGCTGTATTGAGATCAACTCCCACCTTGTTTACTGCATCCTCAACAACACCGTTAAGGGCTTCTGAAAGCTTCTTCTGGTTACAGTCATGCTGGTACTGGCCTACGCCGATGGATTTTGGCTCTATCTTTACAAGCTCGGCCAGGGGATCCTGAACCCTTCTTGCTATGGAGGCTGCGCTTCTTTGTCCCACATCAAACTCAGGGAACTCTTCTGTTGCAAGCTTACTTGCGGAATATACGCTGGCTCCTGCTTCATTTGTGATACAGTAGCTTATTCCGGAGCCCGGGAGCTCCTTTAAAAGATCTGAAACTATCTGTTCGGATTCTCTTGAGGCAGTTCCGTTTCCTATGGATATAAGAGTTATATGATACTTATCAATAAGAGCCTTTAAAACCTTCTTGGATTCCTCTACCTTGTTGTGGGGCTCCGTGGGGTAAATGACCTTTGTATCCAACACCTTGCCTGTGGGGTCGATGACTGCCAGCTTACAACCGGTTCTAAATGCGGGATCCCAGCCCAAAACCGTTTGCCCAACAATGGGAGGCTGTAAAAGAAGCTGGTTAAGATTCTTGCCAAAGACATCTATGGCTCCGGCTTCTGCCATTTCCGTAAGGTCGTTTCTGAGTTCTCTTTCTATTGAAGGCTCTATAAGTCTTGTATAGGCGTCCTTGCATACCTCTTTAAGTATGGGACTTGTATATTCATTATCTGAAGTAATGGTTTTCTTTTCAAGGTAGGTTAATATCCTGTCCTTTGGATCTTCTATGGTAACAGTAAGGAAGCCCTCAGCTTCTCCCCTGTTAAGGGCAAGTATCCTGTGGCCTGCTGCCTTCTTTATTGCTTCATCATATTCATAGTAGTTCTGATATACAGATTCGGCTTCGGGATCCTTGGCTCTTGAAAGTATTTTGCCTTCGGATCTTGTGAGCTCTCTAATGTATTCTCTGTAATCAGCATTGTCGGAGATCTGTTCTGCGATTATATCGCTGGCTCCGGCTATAGCAGCCTTAACATCCAATACCTCCTTCTCCTCAGCCTTGATCTTGTCTTCCTTGCTGTCGGATTCGGGAGTGATGGGTCCTGTAACATATTTTTCTGCCTCAAGCTCAACAGCTTCTTTTGCATCCTGCTCAAGGATGTAAAGAGCAAGGGGTTCAAGACCTCTTTTCTTTGCGGCGTCAGCTCTGGTTTTCTTCTTCTGCTTGTAAGGTCTGTAGAGATCTTCAACAGTAACCAGCTTTTCTGCGTTAAGAATAGCTGCCTTAAGTTCATCCGTCAGCTTGCCCTGCTCATCTATGAGATTGATTATCTCTTCCTTTCGAGCCTCAAGATTTCTAAGGTAGGTAAGCCTTTCAAAGAGCTTACGCAACTGCTCGTCGTCCAGACTTCCTGTGACTTCCTTTCTGTATCTGGCAATAAAGGGAATGGTATTACCCTCATCAATCAGGTTTATTGCCGCTTCAGTCTGTTCCTTTTTGCATCCGATCTCTTCGGATATGATAGCGCTAATGTCCATAATTTAACCTTTCTAAAATAAAAAAACTAAGAAAATATATGCTTAAAAATTAACTGGCTGCATAGTTTAAAAGTATAACAGAAAAAACTGAAAATGTCCTCTTAAAGTTTAAAAAGAGGGAAGATTTTCATTAAATAATAAAAGAGGGTCTTAAAGCTTAAAACCTGTTCCTACAAACTGGGCTATTTCCTTATTTTTTTCGTCCCTTATAAGTATATTATAAACACAGGAGCTTCGTCCGTCCTTTAAGCATATTGCTTCTGCCGTGAGCTTTCCTGCAGAGGCGGAGCGAAGGAAGCTTATACTTACCTGTTGGGCAACAGTGGGCTTGTGGATATGATTGCTGGCAACGGCAAAGGCCAGATCACCCAGGGTAAATATAGCTCCGCCCATAATGCCTCCATTTGCATTTCTATGTCTGTCATCTATTGTCATGCTGCAGACACAGCGGCCTATATCCAACACATCGATGGATATACCGGCATCTGTTGCAAATCTGTCTTTTTTAAAATATTCCCTTGCTTCCTCAAGGGAATTAAATGTACCTGCCATAGCTTTTCTCCTTTATGATCAAATGTTATTGTTTTCTGAATTTTTAAGAATATCGCTTAAAAGAGCAAACTCTTTAAGGGTAAGGGCTTCTCCCCGTATCCTTTCATCAAGCCCCATTTGGGACAGAGCCCTGCAGACCTCATCTCTTTTAAGCTCCAGGGAGCTGTCGTTACTCAGGGAATTGGCCAGGGTTTTTCTCCTCTGATTAAAGGCCGCCCTTATAAGTCTGAACATATGCTCCTCATCCTTAACCTTTATTGGGGGCTCCTTGTAGATATCAAGTCTTATTACGGAGGATCCCACCTTTGGTCTTGGTATGAAGCAGTTAGGAGGAACGGTGGCTGTGATCTTTGGATCGGAATAATAGCCGACTGCAAGGGAGAGGGCACCGTAGTCCTTGGAGCCGGGACCTGTCTGCATCCTCTTTGCCACCTCTGTCTGAACCATAACGGTAATGCTCTTAAGGGGGAGCTTTTCTTCTAAAAGCTTCATTATTATAGGGGTAGTAATGTAATAAGGAAGATTTGCCACAACCTTTACACTTTCTTCCCTAACATTCTCCTCAATATATTTTTTTATATCAAATTTTAAAACATCTATATTAACGATATTAAGGTTTGTAAATTCACTAAGAGTATCATTTAAGATGGGAATAAGAGCGGGATCTATTTCTATTGCAGTTACAGAGCCTGCATTTTGGCAGAGGTATTCCGTCAAAGTACCTATCCCGGGACCGATCTCTATTATATGATCATTCTTGTTTACCTGGGCAGAAGAGACTATCTTATCAAGAATGTTATGGTCAGTCAGAAAGTTCTGTCCATACTTCTTTTGAAAAACAAAGTCATACTTCTTTATTATTTCAAGAGTTTTGCTTGTTGTACCAATGGAGTTCATGATCGTCTGTCCAATCTGTAAAGTTTTTTCCCGTTATCATGGGTAATGGCTTCGACCTCTTTGGGGGTCATTTCCTTAAGTCTCGCTATTTCTTCTATGATGTTGGGTATGTATAGTGAGCAGTTTCTTTTTCCCCTATAAGGGCTTGGGGCAAGGTAGGGAGAGTCGGTTTCAAGGACAATTGACTCTATGGGAATTGCCTTAACCACTTCCTTAAGCTTATTTGCATTTTTAAAGGTGACCACTCCTCCAACTCCTATATAGTAACCCATTTCCACGTACTCTTTGGCATCCTTTACATGGTAGGAGTAGCAGTGGATAACCCCTGAAAGCTTCCTGCCGTATTCTTTAATGATATCCAGGGTGTCCTTAGCAGCATCCCTGCTATGGACAGCTATAGGCATATCTATTTCCTCTGCCAGCTTAAGCTGGGAGACAAAGGCTCTTATCTGGGTATCCCTGTCAGGCTCTTCCCAGTGATAATCCAAGCCTATTTCTCCTATTGCAAGAACCTTTTTTTCCGAAAGACAGAGGGATTTTATATAGTCCCTGAGTTCTTCGTCATATTCCTCGCTGTCTGAAGGATGAACACCTATGGCAGCATACACAAAGGGATACTTTTTTGCAAGTCTTAAGGTATTTTGGATAGTTTCCTTGTTTACTCCTATATTTACTATTGTGTCAATGCCCTCTTTATGGCATTTTTCCAGTATTTCTTCCCTGTCTTCATCAAAGGCCGGGTCGTCATAATGAGCGTGAGTTTCAAATATCATAATTTTTTTAAAAAACCTCTTGCATTTATAGAAACATTTTAATATAATACTTATTGCGTCGTGACAAAGAAGCGCGATTAGCTCAGTTGGTAGAGCACCTGACTCTTAATCAGGGTGTCCAGGGTTCGAGCCCCTGATCGCGCACTAAAGCATCGGTTTTGCAGCATTAGTCTGTGGGGTCGGTGTTTTTTTTGTGGCTCCGGCTACTTATTTTATCATTTACACAAGAAAATACAAGCTAAAAATCACTGTTTAACATAGCTTTGATTTCTGCTTTTTCTTTTATCGGGCAAGGTCATCCTTATAAGTCCCAGATCCAGGGCAGGATTCAGATAGTTTTTTCTCAGGGTTTCCTTTGATTTAAGCTTTAATTTTTTCATGATCTCATTGGAGCTGTAAGGAGTTTCATATTCCATAAGTGAAAGCATTCTTTTAACATACCTGCTTGCTCCGGCATTTGCTCTGTCTATCTCAGTTATAAGCTCGTCTAAGGCCCTGTCGGTCATTTCAAGGATAAATTCGATGAAATCGGTGGAGTTTCCCTTTGCATGACATTTTGTAATGGTTGAAAAATACTTTTTTTGAAAATGGTCTATCTGGCTTTCAAAAGGAAGGAAGTCAAAGATCCTGTTCCAGTCTGAAAGGATGAGCTTTTGCCAGAAACGGGCCATTTTGTCATTATTATCACGAAAAGGCTGTATCAGGATGAATTCATAGTGAAATACCGAAGAAAGAATAAGAGGGTGAACTCTGCCTTTATTTGCCTTCAGCCAGGCTAAGAGATCCTCTGTAAGCTCCCTTGCCCTGTTACCGGAAGGGTTTACGGATAATTTATTGTCATTATTAAAGACATCCCTGTTATTTTCATCAAGACCGGCCATAAGATCGTAGCTTTTAATAAGATCCTCTATATTTGTGGGATCAAGCTTTAAAATGCTGTCACAGAGCTTATTTAGCCTTTTTTTCATATCTTCTTCTGAAGGATTGGGAATAACAGACTTATCAGTGCCTTCGGAGGGCTTTTTGGGGCTGATCTTAAGGGTAGAAGCTATAGAAAGGCTGCGATTTCTTTCTCTTATAAGGGGTTTTGAGCTTAAATCCCCATATACCGCCATTTTTCCCGCTTTTTCGGAGACAGCCCCGACAAAAATGAGCATTTTATCCGTTATAATGTAGGGAGGATCATATCTTTCAGACATTTTTTATCTCCTTATAATTCCTGTTTTTTTACATATCATACTTATTATCATACATGTTAACTTAAGTATTATCTTACATACAATTTACCGGAAAAGCAAGGGAATATCAGTAAAATGAAGTAAAAATTCTGAATTTGAAGGAAGAAATAAAGACTTTCATCTTGCTTCAGGGCTTTTGACAGGCAGATCTTTTGGTAAAAGGAAGAAAAAAGAGGGATAAATAAAAAATAAATAAGGTAATTTTCAAATATTTAGGGAACAGAATGCTTGTTTTATACATCATCTTGTGGTAACCTACAAGGAATAAGGGTATGGTAAAAAAGCTGTACCGGACAGAAGCAGGGGATATAAAATAATTATATTATCAAATTGAAATCACCTTATTTTTTGACATTAAAAGGTAGGTATGCTAAACTTAAACGGGATTTTATTCTGTTAAAATCTCACTATTTATGGAAGTCATTTTGGATCATTTCATAATGGATTTTTAAAATTGCATACGTCTCTTAAGAGATTACCTTGAAGCAGAGAGGGTTGCTTCAAAGTGAGGCTTGTCAGTTTCAAAAAGGGATTTTATATACGTGGGGAGAAGTATTTTGGACAAGTACGAGTATCAAGTCTGTGCTGATCAGATAAAATCGTTAATTGCTGAACGCAGATTTGTAGAGGCAATGGATATAGCTGATACGATAGATTGGCGCAGAGTTAAAAGCGTGTCGATGCTATGCACCGTCAGTGAGATATATAAGATAAACAAACACTATGAGGAAAGTAGAGATATACTTCTCCTTGCATACGAGCGTTATCCTAACGGAAGGACCATTGTTTACGCATTATGTGAATTGTCGGTTAAAATGCGGGATCTGGTCCAGGCCATAGAATATTATAAGGAATTTATGCGTATAGCCCCCGGAGATTCGGGAAGCTATATTTTGTTGTATAAAATATATACCGGTCAGGGAGTATCTCTTGAGGAGAGGATCGAGGTTCTCGAAGAGTTTAAGAGAAGGGATTATCGGGAAAAATGGGCATATGAGTTAGCCTACCTTTACCATTTGACAGGTCAGGAGACCAAATGTATCCAGGAGTGTGACGAACTCATATTGTGGTTCGGTGACGGAAAGTACGTAAAAAAGGCCTTAGAGCTTAAGATGCAGCATACGGGACTCACAGCTGCTCAGGAGGCAAAGTATAAGGCTATATCACCTCCGGATCTTGATCTGGTAAAGAGTTATGAGAACAACTACAGTCCCGATGAAGATAAGGAAAAAAGTGCTTCAAAAGAGGATGAAGAGCTGTCGGATGAAGTAGATGAAGATAGCCCTGAAGAAAACACATCGGATATAAGCGTAAGTGAAGAGGAGGACAATTCTAAGTCCTACAGTACTCTAAATCTCCAAAATGAACTTCAAAAAAATGTGGAGAATTATTTCGCAGATGACAGTAAGGCTATAAAAGAGATTGTATTAAAGCCTATAAGCGAAGAAGATATAAAGATCAAAAGGATCCCTGATATAGGTTTTGAAAAGACCAGGGAATTCAATATAGATCCTGAATTTATCAAAAACGCTCTTGCCGGAGAAAATATGGGTAAGGAGGAGGGAGAGGCCTCTGAAGGACCCGATGCCAGGGGAGAGAGAAGATTTGCAGAGGATACAGATGAAATTCCCATCTTTAATGAATTAAAAAACAGGCAGCTTAAGGAAGAAGAGTCAGAAGAAGCTGCTTCAGGGGATTTAGAGGAAAAAGTCTCAGACCCGGGGGATGAAAGAGAAAAATACGGCAGGAGAAGCGGAAAAGACTTCTCAATAGAGCTGACCTCAGATGTGGAAGGCTTAAGAAGCAGCGTTAAGCCCATTGAGTCAGTAACAGAAGAGGCGGTGTGGATAACCGAGGTTGAAGAGCTTTCGGATAAAGAAGATGAAGAGCTTGAAGAGCCTGAAGAGCTGCCGGAAGAGGATGGGTTTGAAGTTGAGGAAGTGATCTCCAAAAGAGTGCCTAAGGGTGACACTAAGGAGATAATAATACATGATACCAAGGAAATACCCGATGCTGTAAAGGAGCTGGCAGAAGGATACGAGAAGTCAGGCAAAAAGCATCACAGAGGTAAGGGAAAATATAAGGCAAAGCGTTTGCAGGCAGCGGCCGCCGCAGCAGCCGAGGCTGAAGCTTTAAAGCAAAAGGAAGACTTTTCCGAAGAGTTTTTGGAAGAAGATGAAGCGACCAACATGGTCAATAATGCTCCAAAAGCCCTTGACAACAAGGAAAGGGATAGTAAAGAAGAGTTAAATGACAGGCCTGAAAAGGATGATAATGAAAGAGCTGACAACAGGGCAGCCTGGGGTATAGACGATGATCCTCTGCCTAAGCAGACATACCTTTTCCTTCCCGGAGGTAAATATAATGATCTTTTAGGTGAAGAATATGACGGTCAGATAACCATGAGTTCCCTTTTAGACGGGGATATGGTTGAAAGGCAGATAACCGGTCAGATAAATGTTAAGGAATTCCTCAGAGAGATCAGGGAGAAAAAGGCCAACAGGAGAAAAGTAAAGGAAAAGAAGGACCTTAGCAGAACGGAGGATCTTTACAATCAGTTAAAGGATGTTCTGCCTTCCATCAAGGAGGATAAGCTAAAGGACATTGAAGAGAGCAGAGCCAGGGGAAAGAATGAGTTCTCAGAGGAAGGAGCTCTTTCAGGCGGTGAAGCTAAGGAGTCTTTTAAGAATACAGATGAGAGCAGCCCCAATAAAGGCGAGGATGGCGATGCAGAGACAGACAGACTTGCCCGCGAGGTTGAAATGGCTCTTGAAGAGGAAAATGACAGTAAGCCTTTAGAAGAAAAGCCAAAAGAGCTTTTTGAAGAGGATGCTATAGAGGAGCCTGATTATCCGGAGGATGAAGAGGAGCTGTTTGAGACTGAAGAAGACTTAGATGAGCTTTATGAAGAAGAAGAGCCTTCTGAAGCTGAAGAGAAGAAGGAAGATAAGGGAGATCCCCTTGGCGGCGGATCATTCCTTAAGGATATTGATGAAGAAGAGAAGGATAAAGAGGATGAGAAGCCTAAAAAGCCTTCGCTTAAGGATGATACTTCGGAAATAAGAGCAGGCTTTAGCTTTGATCTTGATGATTATGGCGAGGTAGAGGAGCTGGAGGATATAACCCAGCCCGATGAAGTAGATGATATAATCAGTACCAACAACCTGCCTATTGATAAGATAGCTGCAGAGTATGATGCTATAGCCGAACAGGCTTACTTTACGGATTCACCTGTGGATGGCTCCAGAGGTGATAACAGTGGCAGAGAGAAGCATCCAAGCTATATGGTGCTTGAGGATGAGGTAAAGAGTAAAAGAGATTTCACTGAAGATGAAATGAAGCTCTTTGGCCGTTACAATGGTATTGAGCCCTTGAAGGCCCAGCTTGTAGATGCTTTGGATGATATGGATATGGCAGCAGGCAAGGGCAATGTGGTAGTTATGGGTCCGGAAGGAACAGGAAGGAAGAATCTGGCTATTGACCTTGTAAAGGCTATGCAGCTTATGGATTCCAAGTTTCTGGGAAAGGTTGCCAAGATATCCGGTGAAGCCCTGAATAAGAAAAATATCCCATCAACTCTTCGTAAGCTTACAGATGGCGCTTTGATAGTAGAGGATGCCGGTGGACTGAATGCGGATACCATGGCTATTCTTGGGGAGACTCTTGTGACCAGTGATGAAAAGGTTATGGTGGTCTTAGAGGGCACCAAGGAATCTCTTCAGCCCATACTTGACTCAAATAAGCCCCTTCTTGAGGTTGTGTTTGATGCCAGGGTTATCATAGAGACCTTTTCAAATGATGATCTTGTGGCTTATGCCAAGGGCTATGCAAGGGAGCAGGAGCACAGTATGGACGAAATGGGAATACTGGCGCTTTATACAAAGTTAAACGATATGCAGACTCTGGATCACAAGGTAACCATAGATGAGGTAAGAGAGCTTGTGGACGGGGCTATAGAGCATGTGGATAAAAAGACATTTTCGCATTTTCTTGATCTGCTTTTCTCAAGAAGGTACGATGATAATGATTGTATAATAATCCGAGAGAAGGATTTTAATTATAATAAATAAAACCCGGAGGTTATGTTATGTCTGATCCAAAGAAATCAAAGACAGAAGAAAAAGAAGAAATTACCAAAAAAAAGGCTGAAGAAGTCAAAACTCAGTCTAAGCAAAAGGAGGAGTTTTCTCCATTTATCACGGAAATGGATGAATATCTCTTTGGTACGGGAACCCATTATGATATTTATAAGAAGCTGGGGTCTCACCCTACCACAAAGAATGGAAAAAAGGGTTTTTACTTTGCAGTATGGGCGCCTGAAGCAAAGAAGGTCAATCTAATAGGTGACTTTAACGGCTGGGATGAAGAGGCTGTTGAAATGGAGAGGCATGAGCCCAACGGCATTTATGATTGTTTTGTGGAAGGCCTTAAGGAAGGAGTCCTTTATAAGTATCTTATTACCGCAAAGGATGATACAAAGCATTACAAGGCAGATCCCTATGCAAATCATGCCGAGTTGAGACCGGGTAACGCCTCTGTAACAGTAGATATAAGCAAGATAAAGTGGTCAGACAGCTCCTGGATGAAGAGGAGAAACGAGGTAGATCTGGCTAAGGAGCCTATAGCCATATATGAGTGTCATATAGGCTCATGGATGAGACATCCCGGCAGAGAGGACGAAGGATTCTATAACTACAGAGAATTTGCTGACAGGATAACCGATTATCTTCTGGATATGCATTATACACATATTGAGCTTATAGGAATAGCAGAGCATCCCTTTGACGGTTCCTGGGGATATCAGGTAACAGGCTATTATGCTCCCACCTCCAGATACGGAAGTCCTGAGGACTTTGCTTATCTTGTAAATAAGCTTCATAAGAATAATATCGGTGTGATCCTTGACTGGGTACCTGCCCATTTCCCAAGAGATGCCCACGGTCTTGCAAACTTTGACGGTTCCTGTTTATATGAGTATGCCGATCCCAGGAAGGGTGAGCATCCCGACTGGGGAACAAAGATATTTGACTATGGTAAGGCAGAGGTTAAGAATTTCCTTATAGCCAATGCTATATTCTGGGTAAATGAGTTCCATGTTGACGGTCTGAGAGTTGATGCGGTAGCTTCAATGCTATACCTTGACTACGGTAAGAGGGACGGACAGTGGATACCAAATAAATTCGGTGACAATAAAAACCTCGAGGCTATTGAATTCTTTAAGCACTTAAATTCCTATATGAAGGGAGTTTATCCCGGAGTAATGATGATAGCGGAGGAATCAACAGCATGGCCCAAGGTTACGGATTCTCCTGAAAATGACGGACTTGGATTCACCTTTAAATGGAATATGGGCTGGATGCATGACTTCTGTGATTATATGAAATTAGATCCCTTGTTCAGGAGGGATAACCATTATAAGATGACCTTTGCAATGAGCTATAATTATGCAGAGAAGTATATTCTGGTTCTTTCCCATGACGAGGTTGTTCACTTAAAGTGTTCTATGCTTAATAAGATGCCCGGATATTATGTGGATAAGTTTGCCAACCTGAGGGTAGGCTATACCTTTATGATGGGACATGCGGGAAAGAAGCTTCTCTTTATGGGTCAGGAATTTGCCCAGGATTCGGAGTGGAATGAGGAAAAGGAGCTGGATTGGGCTCTTTTGGGGGACGATCTTCATTCAGGAATGCAGAGCTATGTAAGGGATCTTCTTGGAATATACAATAAATATCCCTGTATGTATGAAGGCGACAGCGAGCAGGAAGGCTTTATGTGGATAAATGCCGATGATACCTACAAGAGTATCTACAGCTTTGTAAGAAGGGCTGACAATAAAAAGAACAGCCTGCTCTTTGTTATGAACTTCACACCTATTGCAAGGGACGACTACAGGGTAGGAGTTCCGGAGAAGAAGAAATATAAGCTAATACTTAACAGCGATGAAAAGAAGTATGGCGGAAATGAGGAAGAAAGTCGTCAAAGCACTTATACAGCAGAGGCTGTTCCCTGGGATAATCAGGAATATTCCATTGCCTATAAGCTTCCTGCCTACGGGGCTGCAGTATTCCTCTTCTAAGGGTAAAAGTAAAATAATATAAAGACATATTAACCTCCTTTCGGGTCAGAGTATCCTTAAGGAGGTTTTTTATTAAAGGCCAAGGGTTTTTATTGATAAAATGGGCTTCTATCCCTCTTCTATCCCCCACAAAGATATAAAGAAAAGATGACTTTTGTCGAAATATAGTATATAGATTCTGATAAAGGAAGAGACTTATCCCCAAAAGGGGAGAACAGCTTAAAGGAATTATTTGCCTTAAGACTTGAATTTCACAGCTTATGATATCAGGAGGACAAATGAAGGTAGATTTAAATTCTCTTAATATAAATCAAAATATTGAAAAGGATATGAGCTCCCAAGGCTATAGCAGGGATTTAAAGGATCAACAGATAAAGAGTGCATCCAGATCCGGGGGCTTTACTTTGGATATCAATAATTCCCAGACAGGATTGAATGATGCTGCATACAAGGAGGAGGAGCTTAAATCTGCAGATGAGATAATGATGGAGGCAGGGCAGCTGGACGTGGCTCTTCAGAGGGATTATATGACAGTAATGTCAAATAATATGTCAAAAGAGGACTTTGCAGAGCTTTGCAAGGATGGTTTTGACCTTTCTAACATGAGTTATGAGGAGCAGGTTACAAGTCTTGACAAGCTTAAATGCAAGCTTGCGGAGGCAGGAATGGTAGTTGAGGGCTTTAATGACGACTTAAGCGATGAGGAATTAAACTCTATTACCGGCAATCAGGCTCTTACAAGCATAATAAAGGAGGCCTTAAGGGAGAATGACCTTCCCGTCAACAGGGAAAATACGGAGGATATTACAGAAGCCCTGAAAAAGGCTGAGAGCATAAGCGCAATAAATGATGATAAGCTTAAATATATGGTATTAAATAAAATGGAGCCCACCATCGGGGATCTATATATGGCTGAATTCAGTGCCGGAAGGTCGGGAGGAAGGCAGTCAAAGGGATACTTCAGAGATGAGACTGAGGGATATTTCGGAAAAAAGGCTGAGGTAATAGATTGGGAGCAGATAAAGGATCAGGCAGAAAGAATAGTTAAAAGCGCGGGTATAGAGGCGGATGAGGAGGCAATGAAGGAAGCCAGATGGCTGGTTGAGGAGGGCATACCCCTTACAAAGGATACCATTACTACTCTAAATACCCTTGATAATCTTAAGCTACCCATGAAGATCAGGGATTGCATAAATCAGATGGCTATCTCGATCTCAGACGGAGCCAGGGCCGGTGAGGCATCCTTAATAAAAGAAAAAAGCTATGCAGGAGAGGCTGTGGATATAAAAGCCCGTGTAAGTGAGCTGACATCCGGGGAGCTTTATAAGGCTGTAGAGGCTGATGCCCCCATAAACATAAGGAGTCTGACCCTTTACAAAGAAGGGGAAGCCCTCAATCCGGAAGGATCAGAGGCTTATACGGAAACAGTAAACTCAGATAAGTTTATCACAGCCAGCAGACTTTTAGAGGAAACAAGGCTTGCCATGACCACTGAGGCAAACTACAGACTCTTAAAAAGCGGCATCTCCATTGATACCCTGCCCCTGGAGGATCTGGTTGAGAAGCTAAAGGAGGCAGAAAGGGACTTTTACAAGCCCCTCCTTCTTGACAGTGAAAATGAGGGAGAAAAGAGTAATACAGATTCTCTTTTAGATAAAAGGATAAGCCTTTATAAGGATAGCATAAGTGTTTACGAAAGCATAAAGAAGGTACCTCTTGCCACCCTTGCCAGGGTAGATGACAGAGGAGAGGAGTTTACTGTTTCCAAGGTAAATGACCT
>JAILBX010000155.1 GCA_024680675.1 Lachnospiraceae bacterium
ATCTGGCTTTTGAAGCTTATGGTTTTTCCTCTGATCCCGGAAAAGAAGAATTAATTAAGGATCAGGAGCAGTTAAATCTGGGGCCAAGAACAAGTGCTGTATTGGTCGGTAAGGCTTAAAAGGGGCTTTTAATGACTGAAAAGGCTTAGATTATTGTATAAAGAATATGCTGAAATCCGACCAATATTATACGATTTAAACAGATATAAAATTGTTTGTATCCAAGAACTTGACAAAAGAGAGGGTTTATAATATAAACTTAACATTGTATACAAAATGTTTGAGTTTAAAGTGTTCCAAAAGCCCCTGCTGATCATTCGGATCGGGCTAAGTGCAATGGGAACTGAAAGGTATGAAAAAGGGAGGATTTTTATGAAACTTAATGTAATGAAGAAATTCGTCACTATTGCTTTGGCTTTAAGCATGACTGCAAGTCTTACGGCTTGTTCGGGTGGCGCAACACAGGGTAATGATAATGAGGCAGCACCTACTGAAGAAGCAAAGGCTACTGAAGAGGCAAAAGCTACCGAAGCAGCTGCAGAAACTGAAGAAAGCGGGGAAGCAGAAGAAGCTGCAGAAGCTGACCTGATAACTGAAAGCTATGAAGAGGCGGGAATAGATCTGGTTTATCCCGAAGAATTTGATCATCCTGATGGTGCTATATTTTTCAGTCAGGATCTTTTGAATCCGGGAAGCCGTGTATCTTATTTCAATATAAAATATATGGGCGTTCCTCAGGAGACACTTATGGCCTTATATGAAGGTGGTTCAGATGAGGATGAGGCAGCCGCTTTTGAAAAGTCCGGTGATCTTCTGACTATCTTTTCTATATCAGATAATAAGACAGCCGCAGAGCTTAGTGATATCCTGGCTAACCGTTATGATTTTGACATTACGGAAGATATGCTTGAGGAGATCGCAACTGTTGATGATATAACCTTCTTCAGGGTGATCACCGACAAGCCTTCAACAGATAAGATGGATCCTGAATATGCAGAGGAGTTTGATAATTTATATTCTTTGATCGATCAGGTAGTAAGTGATTCTCAATATTATGCTCCCGTAGGTATGTATGACGATCTTGATGGTACAGCAATGACCTTTGAAACTACAGATCTTGATGGAAATGCTGTAAAGAGCGATGATATTTTCTCAAAAAACAAATATACAATGGTAAATGTCTGGGCATCAACCTGTGATCCCTGTAAGAATGAGCTTCCTGAGCTTGAGGAGCTTAACAAGAAGTTTGCAGACAAGGAATGTGCTATAATCGGTATTCTGACTGATGCAGGTGATGAAAAGGGCTTAAATGACGGAAAGGCTGTTCTTAAGGAATCCGGAGTAACTTATTTAAATCTTGCTCCCTGGGATAGCTTCTTTGATGATATTGAGTTATCAGGAGTTCCTACATCCTTCTTTGTTGACAGTGAGGGAAAATTTGTTGGATATCCTATATCAGGAGCTGATGTTGAAGGTTATGAGGTTATGATCGACAAGCTTTTGTCAGGAGAGGAAATTGAACATTCACTTCCAAGCATGCAGAGCAGTGTTGCTCCCAATAAGGAAGACAGTTACAGGATCTACGTAATGGATGAAGAGGCTAATCCTGTTGAAGGAGCAATGATACAGTTTTGTGATGATTCCTCATGCAGAGTTGAAAAGAGTGATGCTGAAGGAATGATAGTACTTGATTCGGAGCCTAAGTCCTATGATGTACACGTACTTAAGGCACCTAAGGGATATAAAGCTTCAGAGGAGAGCTATTTATTACCAAGTGAGTACAGCGACCTTTATATCACACTTGTAGCAGAATAAGCTTTATAACAATTAAATATTAAATATTAATACTGCTGTACCCTTAAAAGGTACAGCAGTTTCTTTCTAAATAATCGCTTTATTGCAGCATTCCCGGAAGAATAAGACAGGGATGCAATTATTTTTTAACCGGATCAGGAGGAAAAAAAGTGAGTGAAGCAGTAAAACTTGTTCCCGCTTTATGTACCAATTGCGGGGGAAAGCTTACCATTGACCCGCAAAAAGAAAAGGCAGTATGTCCATATTGCGGCTCTGAATTTATTGTTGAAAAAGCAATTAACAATTATAATTTAAACATCGATATGGGCAGTGCTGTGGACTCGGTGTTGGATTTTGCCGGTAAACAGCTTGAAGAAAGCAGGGAAGCCAGAAAGGAAATGAAAAAAGCAGAGCTTGAGACTCAAAGGTCTTTTTTTAAGACTTTCTTTAAGTATGGTCTCATTTTTATGCTGCTATTCCTGGTGGTGGGAACTATACTTGTCCGTTTTTTGCCTGATGATGACTCCGGGTCGGCAGGGGAAAATATCACTTCCGAAGAAAAGGCTTCAAAGGGTGAAGGAAAAAAATCCTTAAAGTCTCCTGAGTATGAGCTTAATAATGGAACACTTTTTGTGAGTCTGTCCCTTCCTTCCGGAAGCTTTTGTGAGATCGATGATCTTTATACTGCAGGCTGCAGGGTGGATTCCCAGGATGACTTTGATGATTTTGAGTGCAGCGTAAGTGCTGATAAAGAAAGCGGTATAGGCTATCTTGTCATTGACCTCTTTAAAGAGGAGGGGGATGATCCTTTTGAATATTATATTTTCAAAGTAAATATTGAAAATAATGAAATTGTTGAAATTATTGAGGCTAAAGGTGTTAAGGATATTTCCGACTATGCCTTTTAAATAGTCTGACCTGATAATAAACAGGTAGTGCTGAGGTTTTTACATGACAGATAAGAGAAATAAAAAAATTCACATCTTATTTTCCTTGCTCTTGTCAATTATAATGTTTTTTTCTTTTGCAGCCTGCTATAGCTATCCCATGGATCAGCAGCAGAAGGATAATAAGGAAGTTAATAGAGAATCTGATAATTTATCTTTAAAGGTGGGGGATGAGCTTTGGGGCTTCACTTTGGAAAATATCAGAAATATTGATATCATCGACAGTGTACAGTATGACTTTATTCATAAATACAGTGGCGCAAGGCTTGTTTACTATCAAAATCCCGATAAGGAGCTTTCTTTTTCAATATCCTTTAAAACTCCCCAGGCAGATGAGACTGATACAAATCATGTATTTGAACATTCAATCCTGGCTGGTTCCCATAAATATCCTTCAAAGAATCTGCTTTTTGATCTGTCAAACAAGTCATTTTCCACATATGTAAACGCCACGACTTTTCCCCTTATAACAAGCTACATGTTAGCAAGTGAAAGTGAAAAACAGCTTATTAAGTTAGTTGACGCTTATATGAGCTGTATGGCAGATCCTTTGATCTTAGAGGATGAGAATATCTTTAAAAGAGAAGCCCTGCATTATGAGCTTGAGTCAGGTGATTCGGATATTGAAATGCTTGGAACCGTTTTTTCGGAGGATTTAAGCTACCTAACCGATAATTATGATAATATGAATTCTCTTATATTAAAAACGCTTTTTCCGGGGGATATTGCATCAAATGTTGTTGGCAGGGCTCATATAAACTATAAGGAGCTTACCTATGAACATACTAAGGAAACATATAACAGATATTATCACTTTGACAACTGTCTTTTAGGCCTTTACGGGGATCTGAATATTGAAGAATTTCTAAAGCTTTTAGACAAAGAGTATTTATCAGAGGCGAAAAGCTATGGCACTGATCTGAGTGATCTTAATCCCGGGAAAAGCAAGGAAGGCTTTGAAGCAAAGGAGTATGATATTCCGGCCTACAATGGGGATAATACCGGGAATATGAGTGAAATAGCCTACGCTATAAGTACGGAGGATCTATCCTTTGAAGAATTAATTGCCTGCGACCTTATTTCTTCCGTATTGAGTATGAATTCCTCGGATTTGAATACTACTTTTAAAGAAGAGAATATTCAAAGTCCGGTGTATGTCAGTAATATAAGGGACTGTATAAAAAACTATTTTGCTTTTCAAATGAGCTACACCGATGCAAGAAACAGCAAGCGGCTTAAGGAGCTTGCTGATGCAATACTCCTTAAAATATCCAAAGAGGGTTTAAATAAGGAGCTTTTGGAAGCTGAATTAAGTAATATGAAAAAGTCGGTCCTCTTAATGAGAGACAGCGGCAGTGCAGGGAATGAAATCTTAACGGCAAATTCGATCATGTGGGGAAATGGCTATGATAATGACTACTATCCAAGACTAAATGAAAGTATAGAGAAGCTAAGCTCTGATGATGAACAAAGCCTTATAAAAGCTGCTGCTAAAAAGCTCTTGGAGGCAAAAAGATCAGCTCTTATCACAGGATCGCCAAGAGAGGGTATGGCAGAAGAATATGAAAAAGAGCTCAGGCTTTATCTTGATAATATGAAGGCAGGGCTTACAAAGGATGAGATCAGTAAGCTTGTGGAGGATACTAAAGAGTATAAGGAGTGGGTCAATGAGGAAGAGCATAATAATTCATTTTTAATAGATCCTTTGGAGCTTCCAGAATATGAAACAGGGGGAGAAATAGAAAATTATATAAGTGAAGGCATCTCTGTATATCAGGGCTCTACAGATACAGAGAATATAGGTTATTACAAGCTGTATTTTGACCTTACCGGAATGGATAAAAAGGAGATCCAAAGTCTTATGTCCTATATTTATCTGGGAAATGAGCCGGGCTCAAAGGAGCACAGCTCAAATGAGCTTGATGTTCTTGAAAGCAGATATGTTGATTCACTGGTGTTTGATCTTGCCTATACCAATTCCTGTAATGGAAAGGAAGGGAAACCCTATTTGAGGGTAGGCTTTAAATGCCTTACAGAGGATTTTGAAGAAGCTCTTTTATTGGTTCTTGAAAGACTGACAGCCCTTGATCTGACTAAAGAGGAGGAAGTGGCATATATTTTATCAAGAGATGTTGAGATATTTAATTCCTCTGCAAACAGTGGCTATGATCTGGCAGCATCAGCCTCCCACAGGGGAGTCGGGCTCTTTGGAAATAAGAGCCAATTTGAATACGATATTCTGGGTCCTGACTTTTACAGCTTTCAAAAGGATATGCTAAAAAGAATCGATGAAGATAAAAGCTATATTTCAAAAGTAGTGGATGATTTTGACAAGGCAAGGAAAAAGGCCATAAGCAGAAGCGGTCTTATATTTATTCAGGCTAATTCCAAAGCAGAGCAGCAAGAGGTTACAGGGATAGCTGTAGATCATCTTAAAAGGCTTCCTGAAAAAACAAAGGATATTGAAAACAGATACAGTCTTCCTGAGTTTGATAAGAAGAAGATTGCCATAATTAAAAATGACACTTTGCAAAATTCATGCATGTCAGCTGACCTGGGTTGGAAAGAGGAGTTAAAGGGGGAATATATACCCTGGATATATGCCTTAAGTGATAAATATATCTTACCGAATTTAAGATTTAAAGCAGGAGCCTATTCTGCCGAGGCCTATTATGAAAAGGTTGCAGACAGCCTTTTGATCTTCAGCTATGCTGATCCCAATGTGGGTAAAACTGTTGAGATTTATGACGGAGCAGAGGATTTTTTACAAAATATGAATATAAATGAGGATGAATTAAAGGGCTACACGCTTAATGCATATGCCGATGCGTCAAGAACAGATGGCGTTTTATCGGATATGATAAATCTTTTAACCATTGACGTAATGGGGGGCGATCATCAAAGCTATGTAAATAAGATAAATGATATCAGGAATTGCTCCATCAGCCATCAAAAGGAAGCTACAGATAAGCTGATCACCCTTATGGGGAAAGGGCGTCTTTGCATGACAGGTAACGAGATTTCAATTAATTCCGATAAAGAGTATTTTGATGAGGTTATAACAGTAAAGTAATAATATTATCATTAAAATGAGGGACTGCCCTTAAGGGGAGCCCCTCTTTAATTTATTGCCGACTCATTTCCCTGACCCTGTCCAGAGCTTTTGCTACAGGTGGCAATAGGATCACCACAACAGTTATCAAGGCTTCAAGGCCCAGATAGGAACCGTTATAGATCAGGGAATAGGTTAGGGGATTTGGAAAGTTTTCGGGGGCATATATGCCAAAGAAAATCACACCTGATAAGGTTGAAAAGAAATATCTTCCAAGAACTGCAACTATATAACCGGGTATAAGTCCGGAAATAGTATGACTGGTATTCTTATTATCATTTATAAGAGTCAGCCTTGTTCCGCTGAAGAGACCGGAAAGACCAAGAACGGTAAAGGCAAAAATATAGTCGATCAAAAACTGGGGCAGACTTATTATATAGGGATCTACTATGGCGTTAAGTATTCCCAAAGCAAATCCGGTGGTAAGACCTGCATAGAGTCCATACCAGTATCCTATCAGACACACAAATAACATGGACATAAGAGTTACGGATCCCCCCATTGGCATCTGAAAGAGTTTAATATTTGAAGTAACCATACTGAGAGCCAGGGCAATAGAAGAGAATGCCAGCTTTTTGGCATCAAATTTATTGTTTTTGCTTAAGAAAAAATTACCGGAAAGAAAGATTATAATACCGATGATGATAATGGCGGTATAACCGGCAGGGGTAAGAGTATAAGAACCCTCTTCATTAAGATAATAAAAGAATGACATAAAAAAACCTCCTGAATATACATAGTGGGAGGTTAAATCTGCTTCCTTACGTCGGTATTAACCGAATCAAGTAATAAGGGTTGACATATATGTCTCTCAGCCTAAGGCACCCCCAGCTATGTTTTTTATTTTTATAAATCCCAAAAGGATTATTTGCAACAAAAATTATTATATTTTAATAAATGTATTTGTCAAGGACTATTTTTTTATATGCAAATTTATTTATTTATTTTATAATAGTTCAAGGAGGGATAAAAGGGTGAAAAAGAAGAAACGTAAAAGTATAAAACAGTGGATAGCCGAAAGGGAAGCAAAACAAAGGATAACCAAGGGAGGCCGTAAAAAGGGAGAGTTCCTGCACTTCCTTTTTTCAATGCTTAACAGGTATGTTTTTGTATTTGTCGGTATTGGTGTCCTATATATTGTATTGCTTTTAATGCTGGTGCATGTTGAAAAAAATGTACCGGGTTCCAATATACATAACCTGGGTCAGGCCATATGGTACTCCCTTGCCACCTTTACAACGGTGGGATACGGAGATCTCTATCCTGTAAGTGGCTGGGGAAGAGTAGTTGCCTCAGTGTTTTTGATCCTGGGTATCGGTCTCTTGAGTTTCTTTGTTGGATTCATGGTGGAGTTTATAGCCCGTGTCCGGCCCATAATCATTCTTACAACTCATGCAGACAAGCCCTGGTACATTTTTACGGACAGATCCCCTCACGCTGTTATTTTTGCGGAAAATCTTAAACAGGTAAGGCCTGATGCTCTTATAATCTATGCCGAAACAAAAAGTGAAAATGCCAAATCTTCAAAGGAGCTGGCAGTTTTATGGACGGTTGATGAGCTTGTACAAAAGAGGGGTTCATTATATGATCTTCATATCATGTGTATGAAGGAAAATGAGATGGAAAACTTCCTTGATGCTGTAAGACTTGCAGAGATCGATGTCCCCATAATCTGTCTGGCTAATTTTATGCCTTCCCATTATCCTATGAATATAAATTTCTTCTCCCTTAAGGATTGTACCGCCAGAGTATTCTGGCAACAGTACCCTGTGGAAAAGAAGGATGAAACAATAATACTTATAGGCTTTGGTCAGGCCGGTCATATGCTTCTTGACAGGGGACTGGAACTAAATGTCTTATACAAGGATCAAAACATCAGATATCATGTTTTTGGCCAGGGAGATGACTATTGTCTTAATCGAAAACTGCTTTCTGATTTTGTCTCGATCAATGAAGAGTCCAATGAAAGA
>JAILBX010000201.1 GCA_024680675.1 Lachnospiraceae bacterium
GGCTTGGGGTCATGGTAATAGTTGACCTGAACAAGTCTTACATTGTGAAGCTCCTTGACCTTCTTATAAAACTCAAGTCCCCTTTCTCCAAGCATGGCCTGATGCTCCTTAACGTAGAGCTTCCAGCCTGCCGGTAAAGACTTTGAAACCTGCTCTATAAGATTACACTCATCCACATAATAAGAAGCTTTTACGAAAACAGTAGACTCCGGTATGAGATGAAGAGGCATATATACATAATCCTCCCCCTCCACAGGGTTTTCAAAAAGCTTGTTTTTTCCCATATACTTCCTTCTTCTTAACATGACCTGAAGGTAGTGGAAGAAATATGGGACACTTGGAGCGTAGAGTATCTTATTGGATCTTTTAAGCTTAAGGTTATGATTTGTTATATCCATGTTCCAGAAATAATTCCACTTGCCATGCATAACCCTTAATATCCAGATAAGGGAATCCCTTTCATACTGGCTGGTCACGGTACCTGCAAACTCCTTGTTCATAATAGAGCTCTTGGCTCTGTAGTCAAGGATGTAGTCATACATCTCGGATAATTCTTCCTTTGACTTCTTCAGGTTTTCCTTATACTTTTTCTCCACATAGGGATCAATGCCTATGGTATTTTGGAAGGTGGGATATTTATAATAACCAAACTTTGAATACTCAACCGTTATATAGGGGATGCCCCTTTTATAGGCCACCTCATTTATTATGGTCCTTTGAAGCTCGGCATTATCAAAGTCCAGTATCATATCGGGCTTAAACTCATCCATTATCCTTAAGATATTCTTATAGTTAAGCTCAAGCCAGTACATATTCTCATCATAGTCCGTTAAGGACCAGTAGTATCTCCAGTGATAGTGTCTGGTATTTTCCTGGGAGCACATAAGCTGCATATTAAGGTTCTTAAAATGGGTATACTCCCTCTCCAGCATATTTATATAATCCATATCCAGGGGAGAACCTTCACCCTTTAAGCCCTCTGTATATTGTCGGCATATGTCCCTTACATCGTACAGTTTGACTCCGGGCAGCTCCTCCTTAAACTTATAATAGGAGTTTTCATTATAGTAGCATTTATTGTAGCTGCATTCCGTGGACATTATAAAAAAGGCGGCCACCTCATTTTTTTCCTTCCAGTCATTTGCAAGAAACCATAAGGGCATTGAATAGGTCTCACGGCATACAAACAGTATTCTTTTATTTTCAAAATCCTCAAATGTCATTTCTTATTCCCTGCTCTTTAAAGGTTTTCTGCCAGTCTGCTCCTGTGGAGAATTCCTCATGCTCCTCTAAAAAGGCCTTCCTTCTCTTTATTGTCATTGCCTTTAAAATAAAGGGAAAAAAGGAGCATAGAAAGGTCTTTAGCTTGACTCCTCTTGAAACCTTTTTGTTTTTATATATATTAAAGCTGTGCTTTCTGACGTAGGCAAGCTCCCTTTTATCATGCTTTCCTGAAAAGCTTCCATAGAGCATGCTGTTTTGTATAAGGCTCATGGTCTCATAGACCATAAAGTACTCAACTGCATCCGAAAGCTTTGGATATTCCTTTAATATCCCTTTAGCTATGATTTTGTCTGTTTCAAGGGAGTTTAAGAGATTATCCTCAACTCTTGATCCACTGTCCCTGCTGACTCTGAAGTGGTATTTGGGAGCCGTATTATAAACGATACCTCTGGCCTTAGAGAGAAGCTCAAATACAACTATCCTGTCCTCAACCTTTTTACCCTCATCAAAGCTTATATCCAAAAAGAGAGATTTCCTGTAAAGCTTGTCCCAGATATGGAGAAAGAAGCCCCTTTGATAAAGTATGATCTCAAAGGCCTCATCCTTTTTCAGTAAAAGCTCCCTGTCTTCATCCACCCCGTATCCGTCTATCCTGTTCTTATAGTCATAGAACCTTCCGGTAATTGAAATATCGCAATCATTTCTCAGGGCTGCCCCCACCATGACCTCTATCATATCCGGCTCTATGTAGTCGTCTCCGTCCACAAAGGCTATGTAGTCGCCTGTAGCTGCCCTTAAGCCCGAATTCCTTGCGGCTGCGGTACCCTTTGGCTCCTCAATGAGCAAAACTACTCTATCATCCTCTTTAGCATAGTCTCTGCTGATCCTTTCGCATTCAAGATCTCCCTTTCCTACCACACATATTATCTCAATATCGTCGTAGCTTTGGGAAACTATGCTTTTCAGGCACTGATCAAGAAATCTTTCAACCTTATATATGATAACAATAATACTGACCCTGGGTAATCTTTCCATGCTTTCTATTCCTCAACCACTCTTTTGATGGCCTCAAGATAGGCATAGCCCCTGTATTCATCAGGTTCTATCATAGCCCCCTCTCCCCATTCATTCCAGGCATTTACAAAGACCAGGTCATAGGGAGCCTTATCCTTTTTCTTTTTAAGTATCCTTAAGGCCTCTTCAAAGCTTTCAGGAGAAGTATTTGTATATGCAAGACCCTTATAGCTCCTCCTTGGAGTATTATCCCAGTCGGGGATAAGCCCCGGAAATTCATTTTCCTTATAGTCTCTTTTTACTATGGGATCAAGGATCCATTTAGAGGGTATCCTTCTTTCAAGTATCTTCTTTTTTCTAAGCTTATTTATAAAGGTTCTTAAAAGAACCAAAAGGTCATAGCTTAATATCTTTGACCTTGTAAGATCGTTTTTTAAAGTAAAGCCCGGTTCAAAATAATAGTAGCCGTCTATGATATCCTCTCTTTTATCTATCCTGTCCCTGGTCTTTCCCGAAAGCAGATATATGCCCTCAAAGCCGGCTTCCTTAGCCCAGCTGTCAAAGCATTTTCTCATTTCCTCAAGCCTTTCTATATCAAAGCTTCTATATATCTGAAAAAGAGGTTTATTGTCGATCTTAATATATCTTTTGTCCTTAAAAAACTTAAGATTATAATCAAAATGTCTTTTCCAGTCCTCTTTATCCCCATACTCCTGCTTCATAAGGACATTCTCGCTTAAGCCATACCAGGTTCTTGTCCAGGTCTCATTGGCCCAGCAGATGGAATAATTTATATCGATATCAGGATTCTCCAAAAGGATCTCCATAGGACGGTTCATAAGCTGCTTTTTACCAAACCAGTACTGATAGATGGAAAAGCCGTAGATCCCGTATTTTCTTGCAAGCTCTGCCTGCCATTTAAGAGTTTCTCTGCCCTCATTTACAAGATCATAATATCTTCCATCTAAGGGAACCCTTGGCTGGATATGGCCCTTATAGAGAGGCCTTCCTCTTTTTACTGCAGTCCATTCAGTATAACCCTTGCCCCACCATTCATCATTTTCCTTAAAGCTGTGATACTGGGGAAGGTATAAGCACATTACTCTCATTCTTCTTCCTCCTGTGAATTTATCCTTCCTATGGCAAACCAGAATATAGGGGCAACAGGCTGGAAGGCAAGAATGTTAGAGCCTATAGACTGAAGAAGAGCTATAGCTATTATTCCTATCTCAACAAAATGGGCTTTCATATTTGACAGGCCCTTTTTCATTGTAAGTATCATAAGATAAACATAAAGTGAGAGCCCTATTATACCCTCTTCACAATAAAGCTTTATAAGACCTCCGTCGGCAATAACATGAGCATCTTCTATCCCTAAGGCCTTGTGGCCGTTTGCTCCAAGACCATTGCCAAACCAGGTTGAATACATATTGTTTATAGCCGCTATCCACTGCTCACTTCTTTCGGAAACAGCAAGAGGCAGGGATTCAAGCCTCCACCAGATCTTTAAAAGAAGCTCCCTGTCCACAAGCCAAAGAGCCACAAGGGCTATGACTATAACTATAAGCTCTATCCTGAAATATTTTTTATCCACCATATCAAACTGCCAGAAGATCAGATAGTTAATATAAAATATCACTATAAGAGAAGCCACCATAGCCGATCTCTGGTTACTTAAAACTGCAAAAACAAAGTTGCAAAGGACAAAAAATATTCCCTTTACCCTGCTGTCTTTACTGTCCATAAAAAAGGACCCTGCAAGCATGCCGGAAACCCCGAGAGCTCCAAGGACGGTACAGCCCACCACCGAATCCATCCTGACCCTTGAGGTGGCGGCATCGGCCTTTGAGATAAAGCTGTTTGCAAAGGAGTAATCGATATAAAACTGTGGTGCAAAAATATGGAAATATATTCCGAGAAAGCCTATGAGAAGCATGGCGTAGATAAACTTCTCATAAAAGGATGCCCCATCCTTTTTAGAGCCGCATATCTTTCCCACAAAATAAAAGATCATAGGAAGTACCGATACGGCAAACTCTGAGATATGAACAGAGCCAGGAAAGCCGCTCCTTGTCTCCCAGATGATGGAAATGATGTTGTAGAAGAAATATACAAGGACTAAAATATCCACTGTCCCCTTTATCTTTATCTTTTTATTAAAGATGAGCTCTGCTATGATAAGCAGCATTAAACAAACAGCCAACACCCCGGGGCGCATCCTGTTTGTTATAAGAGTTGCAACATATAAAAGCATGACCAGCAGATAATACCAGTCATATAAATGAAAATTTTTTAATCTATTTAAAGCCTTGTCTCTTTCCACCCGGTAAGCTCCCTTATGACCCTTACCCAGCTGCTCTCCGTTTTCTGACTATCCGCCGGGAGGGACTTTAAATCTTCTTTTACTTTTAGCTGACCCTTAATACAGCTCTTCATTAACCCTGCCAGCCCGGCAGGATCAAAGGGATCAAAAAAGTAAGCCTTGTCATAACCTTCAAGTACCTCTCTTGAAAAATCACAATCCGAGGAAAGAATAATGGTATCAGCCATTCTTCCTTCCATAAGAGGATAGCCGAAGGTCTCTATATAAGAGGGAAAAAGCAGAACAGAGCTGTAATAATTCTCTATGACCTTTTCTCTCTCAATACTGCCGAGACAGACTATATTTTCATATACCCTGCCCTTGCTGTAATAGGATAATTCTTCCTTTGTAAGGGTAAGATAAACTTTAAAATCGTCTATCCCATCCTTCTTTAAAATATCTATTGCCCTTAGTATACATTCATGATTTTTATAAAGAAGACCTGCTGCCGGATAGAAGAAAAGTCTTTGGTCTGGGCCCCTTTTATCCCTATTTGGCTTAGGGCTTATCTCCCTTACATCAGGCATTATATTTACAACTTTATCACTCTTTACACCGGTCTTTTTAATTATGGCATCCTTCATCCATTTAGTCTGGACTATGGTCTTATCGGCCCTTTTTATGGAGGAATAGACCAGCTTTGATATTATATGCTGATATATGGCATATTCTCTTTCTTCAGCCTTAAAAAGCGAAAAATTCTTTGCATTCTGAAAGCCTAAGGGCTGATGGACATAAAGGACCTGCCTGGCTTTTATACCTGCCATAAGGGTATTCTGCATAGAAAAATAAACATCTCCCTTTAAAGCATTGATCTCCTTTTTGCCGTAAAGATAGTCAAACTTAAGTCTTTCCTTACGGCTTTTTTTTACCTTATCATAAACTATGACAGATATATTATCAGTCTCCTCAACATAGTGATCTGATAAGAGGAATATCCACTCATGCTCCTTACCCTTTTCTTTGACGCACTCATAAAAGTCCTTTAAAACGGACAAAGCTCCCGTTTTACTGGCAGCTATATCATTAACTATCACTTTCATGACTTATACCAAACAGTCTTATTGACTATCTCCGTGTAGCTCTGGATAAGCTTAACGATCTTTACCGATACATTCGTGTCCTCATAATCCGAAGGCATGCTAAGCTCCTCCTTATTTTCAAACATGGAAACCGCAAGCTCTGCTGCCCTTTCCACATCCTGCTCCTTTATACCTCCGATGACTACTGTTCCCTTATCAAGGACCTCAGGCCTTTCAGTGGAGGTTCTTATCAATACCCCGGGGAAGTTAAGCATTGCCGACTCCTCGGAGAGGGTTCCACTGTCCGAAAGAACGCAGTAGGCGTTCATCTGCAGTTTATTGTAATCCAAAAAACCAAAGGGCTGCATGGAGGATACCAGGGGATGAAATTTAAAATTCCTAAGCTCAATAAACTTTTTAGACCTTGGATGAGTGGAATAGATCACAGGCATCTGATACTTTTCAGCTATATGATTCACGGAGTTCATAAGACTCATAAAATTATCTTCAAGATCAATGTTTTCCTCCCTGTGGGCAGATAAAAGAATGTAGCCTCTTTTCTTAAGGGAAAGCCTTTCAAGCACATCACTCTTCTCTATATCTGCCATATGATCCCTTAGGACCTCTCTCATGGGAGAACCGGTGACAAACATGGTCTTTCCGTCAACTCCCTCAGACAAAAGATATCTTCTTGAATGCTCGGTATAGGGAAGATTAATGTCCGAAATATGGTCCACTATCTTTCTGTTTATCATTTCCGATACATTATAATCCCAGCATCTGTTTCCGGCCTCCATATGAAAAATAGGGATCTTAAGCCTCTTTGCGGATATGGCGGACAGGGCCGAATTGGTATCTCCAAGTATAAGAAGAGCCTCGGGCTTAAGCTCCTTCATAAGCTTATAGGACTTGGCTATAATATTACCCATGGTCTCTCCAAGATCGCTTCCCACGGAATCAAGATAATGATCCGGAGCCCTTAGCTTTAGATCCTTAAAGAAGATCTCATTAAGGGTATAGTCATAATTCTGCCCTGTATGTACAAGAATATGGTCAAAGTACTTATCCGCGCATTTTATAACCGCAGAAAGTCTTATGATCTCAGGTCTCGTACCAAGTATTGTCATTACCTTCATTTTACTCATAAAACAACTCCATTTTTCTCTATTGTCAGACCTTCTAAAGCCAAGGCCCTATATATGTCCTTTAAAAGCTACTAAAGCCTGCCCCCTAAAGCCCTTAAGGCATCCCTATACCTCTTCGTAAAAGGTATCCGGATTGTCCTTATCAAAAAGCTCATTGGCCCATATTATTGTCACAAGCTCCTCATCCCCTTCATTTATGATATTATGAACATATCCGGGGGGGATATCTATAACCTCTAGCTTTTCATCACTTACATGATATTCTATGACCTCACTGCTTCCAAGCCTCCTGAACTTAAAGCAGCCCTTACCCTTTACCACAAGGAACTTTTCGATCTTGCTATGATGCCAGTGGTTTCCCTTGGTAATGCCGGGCTTTGCCACATTAACGGAAACCTGACCGTTACCTTCAGTCTTTATAAACTCCGTAAAGGAGCCTCTGTTATCGATATTCATTTTAAGGTCATAGGAAAAATCATCCTCAGATAAATAGCTAAGATATGTACTGTAAAGCTTCTTTACGAAGGCATCTGAAAGCTTTGGCAGGATACAGCTTTCTCTTTCGGCCTTAAAGCCCTTTATAAGCTCTGCTATCCTTCCAAGCTTTATGGTATGAACTGTTGGTATGTAACAGTAGTCGTCCAGCTTGTTTTCTCTATTCTCAAGGGCATTTATAAACTCATCTGTCACATCATCGATATAAACAAGCTTCATAACCCTTTCGGGATCATTGACCACTATATCAATACCCTTTGCTATATTATTGCAAAAGGTGGCAACTGCACTGTTATAGTCAGGTCTGCACCATTTGCCGAAAACATTGGGCAGTCTGTAAACACAGACCCTGACTCCATTCTCCCTTCCGTAGGACAAAAGGAGATCCTCTCCTGCTTTTTTACTTTTTCCATAGGGATTGTCAAGCTCAGCCTGAATTGAGGAGCTTATAAGGATGGGTGCTTTATTCTTATTTGCCTTTAATTCATCAAGAAGAAGGGAGGTGAAATCAAAGTTTCCCTCCATAAATTCCTTTTCATCCTTTGGCCGGTTTACCCCTGCCAAATGGAACACAAAATCACACTCCTTAGTATATTCCTTAAGGAGCTTTGGATCAGTGTCCCTGTCATAATATAAAATATTCTTATATCCTTTATTTATAAGCTTAGCGCTAAGGTTCTTACCGATAAAACCCCTTGCCCCGGTTATAAGAAGCTTTGAATCAGGAGAAATATCACTTTCTAAAGGAGGCTTGCTCATTTCTTCTCTCCCTCTTCCCAATCAGCGATCTCATCACGTATATACTGAAGTGAAAGAAGCTTTTCCTTAACTTCCTCTATATCAAGGATCCTTGTATTGTTGGAATTAAACTCAGTCAGTCTGGTCCTCTCCTGGTTGCCCACCTTAAAATACTTATCATAGTTAAGGTCTCTCTGATCTGCGGGAACCCTGAAGAAGTTACCCATATCAACCGCTCTTGCACACTCCTCATTGGTAAGAAGAGTCTCATACATTTTTTCTCCATGCCTGATACCTATTATCTTTATCTCATTATCCGCATGGAAAAGCTCCTTAACGGCATTGGCTAATACCTCTATCGTACAGGCCGGAGCCTTTTGAACCATAATATCCCCTGCCGCAGCATTTTCAAAGGCAAAGAGGACAAGCTCCACTGCCTCCTCAAGACTCATTATAAACCTGGTCATTTCAGGCTCGGTTACCGTCATGGGAAGTCCTGCCTTTATCTGCTCAATAAAGAGGGGAATCACCGATCCCCTTGAACACATAACATTTCCGTACCTTGTTCCGCAGATGGTAGTGTCCTTTGGATCTACTGTTCTTGACTTGGCTACGAAAACCTTTTCCATCATTGCCTTACTTGTACCCATGGCATTAACGGGATAAGCTGCCTTATCAGTAGACAGACATATCACCTTCTTAACCTTGGCCTCAATGGCTGCCGTAAGAACATTATCTGTTCCAATAACATTGGTCCTGACAGCCTCCATAGGGAAAAACTCACAGCTTGGAACCTGCTTAAGGGCAGCTGCGTGAAAGATATAATCCACTCCGTACATTGCACTCCTTACGGATTGTATCTCCCTTACATCCCCGATATAGTATTTTATCTTAGGATCATTATATAGATGACGCATATCATCCTGCTTCTTTTCATCTCGGGAAAATATACGTATTTCCTTTATATCTGTTTTAAGAAACCTGTTAAGCACGGCATTTCCAAAGGAACCCGTACCCCCTGTTATCAGAAGGGTTTTACCCTCAAACATTGCGATCTCCTTCTTATTTTTCTTTATAATTACAAGTATTATACCATAAGGCAGAGCCGATTTCAGCTCTTATTAAAAAATCCTGCTCTACTCCGCCCTTTCAGGCTCTTTATAGAATTCCTTATCAGCTCTCGGCAAAGTCCGTATCTAAAGCCACCCGGAAGCTATAATCAGGAAAAGCCTTCTCAAGGTCATTCATTATATCTTCATAGAGGGCTTTACGATCCATGGCATCAAAGCTTATTACCAGATCAAAGCGCATGGAGCTTTTCTCCTTCTCAATATAAAAGCCGTGGATCTGTCTGACATTTGGATAGGCAAATACTATCTCATTTACTCTTTGCCTTGTGCTTATAACCTCTTCATCCTGGGTGTTTACAGAGTATATGCCTACTGCCGTCAGGATGACCTTATGTCTGTAATAGACCTCCTCCTGTATATCTCTTATAAGCTTATCGATCTCATGAGCCATACAGGTATCGGGAATTTCAATATGGATAGAACCGTTCCAGGCATTGGGACCATAATTGTTAAGGACAAGATCATAGGCCCCCTTAACCTGAGGGAACTCCAGTACTGTATCCTTAATAGCCCTTGCAAGCTCTATATCATTACTCTCTCCAAGAAGACGTGAAATAGTATCCCTTAACATTTCATAGCCGGCCTTAATGATGGTTATTGAAATTATGGCACCCAGCCAGGCTTCAAGAGAAATATGAAAAAAGAGATATATGATCGCCGCTACAAGAGTTGAGGCCGATATTACCGAATCCATGAGGGCATCTTCACCGGAGTTCATAAGAGAATCGGAATTCACCTTTTCTCCAACCCTTTTCACGTAACGACCCAGGAAAACCTTGACAAATACCGCCACTGCAACTATCACAAGAGAGGGTATTGAATAATTCGGGGTCTTAGGTTCTATTATTCTCTCTATAGACTCACCAAAAGAGGTCAGACCTGCATACATTACGATCACTGCGATCACCATGGCGCTTAGGTATTCAAGACGACCGTATCCAAAGGGATGTTTCTTATCAGGCTCTCTTGAAGCAAGCTTTGTTCCTATTATGGTCACTAAAGAGCTTCCTGCATCGGAAACATTATTTACCGCATCCAAAACAATGGCTATGGAATTTGAAAGAATACCTATAACTGCCTTAAAAAGCGCCAGAAGGACATTTGCAACTATTCCTATAATGCTTGTCCTTATAATGATCTTCTCTCTTGAATCCTCAACACCTATACTTTTCTTCTGTTCCTTTACACTTTTCATAAAATAACTTCTCTCTATCCTTCTTTATATTTCCTCTTTAAGCATCACTTATTTGACTTATGAAGTCAACATGGCTGCCTATTCCCAAAATGGACTTTCATCATCCACGAAGTCTTCATTATCAGGGTTGTTCTGTCCAAGGATCCTTGGCTTCTCGATCTTGGAAAGTTCAGACATTAAGGTTCCCAAAGCTTTTAGCATACCGTCTGTAACAGTAGCATGCTTTTTATACTTTCCAAGCTTATATTGCTCGATCACATACTGATAGCGATCTAAAGCCCGGCTTACCGCATCCTCCCAGGAAAGATAAAGGTCATCAACAGCACCCTGACCCACCTTACGGACAAAATCCCTGTTATCATGAAGCTTTGACAGCTTGATTGCTAAGGACGCCGCATTTTCTCTTATAAGGAAGCCATTCACATCATCTGTGACCCCCTCGGAAGCGCAGCTGTCTTTTATCATAACCGTAGGCAGAGAGCAGGCCGCAGCCTCCCTTACTACCAGACCGTTAGTATCATAGGTTGAAGGAAAGAGCAGCATATCAGACCTGCTATACCATGCCCTTAAAAGATCCCTGTCTCTCACGGCCCCGATAAAGTGAACCTTATCATCCACATTGATCTCTTTGGCATAGGCCTTCATCTCCTCAAGGTCGGCTCCGGAACCGATAAATACCATACAGAAATCATAGCCCCCGTCCTTAAGGGCAGCAAGGGCATCAAGGATTATCCTTACACCCTTATACCACATCATTCTTCCCACAAAGAGATATATAGGCAGATCCTTAGGCAGGAAGTCGTATTTTTCATCTATAACATCAGTGGATACTTTACCCTTTGGAATATCCACTCCGTTGTCCATAACAACTATCTCACCCTCATAGCCAAGATCCCTCAGGTTATCACCGGCTCCCTTACTTACCGCCCAGACCTCATCAAAGGCTGACACGTTCGAAACCACGGCTTTTATTGTTTCATCCTTAGCCACCTTAAGCTTAACTGCCCTTCCTATATCCACGTCAAATTTGGTATGATAGGTCAATATCTGAGGAACCTTGATATCTCCCCTCAGCTGACGGGCAAGATAGGCTGAGGCAAAGGGGCAGTGGCTGTGTATAAGCTCCACATTTTCCTGATTAAGTCTTTTTATAAGCTTGGGTGAAAAGGGAATTCCTGCCATATAGCCCACAAAATTTCTCATATCTATACTTGGATACCTTACAACCGGAAAAGGAAACTTTTCATCATCCGCATCGGGATGCTCGGGAGTGACCACAATAGCGTGACCCCCCTTCTTATTTATCTCATAAGCATAGTTCTTAACCGCATTTGCCACTCCGTCTATTAAGGGTGGAAATGAGTCATTCATAAGACATATATTCATTCCTGTATTTTCCATTATTTATCTCCTTATGGTAATTGATTAATATAGTCGCTAAGCCACTTTCTGTCATAATAATGAGCGGGATCTCCTATGGTAAAGTCAGGCTCAACTCCCTTGTCTATGGGATAGTAGCTTCCGTTCTTTACTGTACAAAGCTTCTTGCTTGAAGAAATGGATATCCTTGTTCCATCTGCCGTAATACCCGGAAGAACAAGGCAGGCTCCTCCTCCTGAGGCACGGCCCAAAAGGGTAACAAGACCACTCTGCTTAAAGAGGGCGGGAACAAGGTTACCGCAGGAAAAGCTGGTCATATTTGTAAGACAGAATACTCTGTACTTACTAAGATCCAGACTGTCGCCCTCATCTATCTCCATGTTCATATTGACATCAGCCCTTACATTAAAGGTATACTGACTGTTCAGCTTATCGTTCTCGATATTTATGGGGCAGCTGCCAAGAACCCAGGAGACCACAAAGGCCGCAGCATCCGCAACTCCTCCCCCGTTATTGCTTAAATCTATGACCACATTCTTTATGGGACTCTTTTCTCTGGTTATCTGCTCATTACTGTATCTTATAAGTGAGAGTGTGTCATTTCCAATATAATCCTCAATGCTTTTTGCATACTCATCGCTGTAGTATTCACTGTCCTCAAAGCATTCGGTAAAGCCGTCAAAGGTAATAAAGGCTGTATTTCCAACCTCCTTATAGGGGATCGGATTATTATCCTTATCGACTGAATCAGTGCCTTCTCTTGCAGTACTGTAAATATTCATATTGTAGATCATATCCCTTATATTATAGGCTATATTTTCCGTTTCCTCCATATAATCCTCATAATCCTTGTCGGAGTATGGACTAACCTTTGATATTCCGCTGTGAGAATCTCCGAAATAACCTAAAAAGAGTTCCATCAGAGCCTGTGAAAATACATCAATACTTGGATCCATAAGCTTTTCCTTAAGCCCTATTGCCTCAAAGTACTCATCAAAGGAGCTTTCTATATTATGCTCCTTTTTAAGACCGTAATTGGCATTTAGATAAAGGCAGAGCTCATTATAGGTAAATTCAGCCAGCTCCTCACTTCTGTCTGAGGCTTCCACATCATTAAATATTTCCTCAAAGGTCATGCCGTTTTCTATCTCTTCCCTTTCTTTATCCTCCACTGCATCATCGTCATCCCCAACAGAAACCAAAAAGAGGCGGCCGGCATTATATAAAAGGAGGTTTCCAAATTCAGCTGCCAAAAAGACATCGGAAAGAGTCGCTACCGGTAAATAACATTTATTATTCTTACAGTAAACAGGAATATCATAATCAGCAAGAGTTAAAAGCATAGAATAGCCGGATCTTTTAAAATCCTCTCCCATTTCTGTCTGCTGGAAGAGAGATACCAAGGGTTCTCCATCATCATCTGTGATTATCTCTCCATCATCATCAAAGAAATAATATGGTCCCATTACTACTCCTGCAGGATTGTTTATATAAGGGGAAGTGGTAAACATCTCATAGTCGTATAAGTAAACATTTCCATCTGCCATATCCACATATACTTCACTTCCATTCTCCCTCTTTGCACTGAAGACCCCCTCCACATAGTCATGCTCAACATTGTAGTCAGGGTATTCCGAATGGATCTCCTGTAAAAGCTCAAAAAAGTCATTAAGCTCCATATAGGCCACAGCCTCATTGCCGTTAAAGAAATAAAGCTCCTCTTCATCCACATCTGTAGAGCCTTCAACATAAAAGGGGATTTTTTTCATCTCCATGGACTCAACCGTTACAAGGCTGTTTGTATTACTAAGAGCTGAATCTCCGTCATCCTCTAAATAATCCTCATAAAGGCTGTCACCTAATTCCTGTACTTCCTTCCCGATCCCCGGAAAATCCCCATTGGATATTTCCCCAAGAAGCTCTGCATCCCTTCTTGGAACCGAAGATGTGCAGCCTGCAAGAGCAGACATAAGCATTGAGGAAGCAAGCAAGATTGAAATGATTCTTTTTCCTTTAAACATTTGTCACCTCTCCTTGATATTTTTAATCATCGTATTTCTATGTTAAATAGCTGTATTTTTACCGAAGCCATCTCCGGCAAAAAAGTCACAAATAGATTTTAATATAATATGGGAATTTTTTCACTAGGAAATTGATGGGAAGGGGGG
>JAILBX010000273.1 GCA_024680675.1 Lachnospiraceae bacterium
ATCAAAAAGACCTATATAGTCCCCTGTAGCCATCTTGTAGCACTCATTGGTATTGCCCGAGATACCCTCATTTTTTTCAAGCTTTTTATAGACTATCCTTTTATCCTTTTGGCAATATTCCCGGCATATCCTGCCCACATCTTCATGGGCTTCATCCGAACCGTCAGCCAGACAGAGCTCCCAGTTTCCATAGGTCTGAACCAGCACCGAATCTATCATCTCCCTTAAAAAATTCTCGGGAGTATTAAATAAAGGTACAAGGATGGATATCTTTATCTCTCTGTTAAATACAGTTTCCTCTTCCTTCTTTATCTCCTCCTCTGAGGGGAAGCTGTCTGTACCATAGCTTTTATAGGCTCTCTTTTCTATCAGCTTGCTTTTCACCTTTGCAAGGATATTCTTAAGGTTACCGTAGCTTTTTATCCTGACAAAGAGGTTTCTTGTATGGCTCCACAAAAGCCTTATGGGATAGATGGACTTCCAAAGCTTACTCTTTCTTATCTTATCCAGTTTATAGGTCAGATCCGCATTCAAGGCCTCTGTCTGTACAAGCTGTTTAGTCAGTTCCTCATTCTTCTTTTGTTCTTTTTCATAGAGCTCCCTATAGTACTCTGCAAGTCCTTTATTATCACTTTCCTGACCACTCATACACATCACCTGCTGCCATATATTTAAAACCGCTTACCAGAGAGGTTAAAAGAAATATGGGAACATAGCCCTTTCCAACATCTATAAGCTCTAAAGGGATCTTTGCGACAAAGCCCGAAAGGCTCCCTCTTTTTGCCTCCTTAAAAGCGTCCTGAACATCCTCTCTTCTCTTTGGAAACAAAGAAACAAGGATAGCTGATCTCTCATCTGCCTTTTCAGACTCTGATACCATCATATCCTCAGGGATCAGGTAAAGCTCTCTTTTAAAAAGAGAATTATCCGCCTTGTTTTTAAGAAGCCAGCCCTCAAGCAATATAAGATCCTTTCTATCCCTGAATATAGCCGGCTCCACCATATCCTTTTCTATGTTAAAGTGGATATTTTTACTGTTTTTACCCCTTCTTTTCATCTTAAGCCACTTAATTTCAGAAGGCGTCACACTTCTTACAAGACTTACTTCATCTCTCTTTTCATATCCGGGCATAAGGTCTATGGAATAATCCAGGGTGTCCCTTATAAGCCTCTTATTATAAAAGGGATCGGCTCCGGGTCTGTACCAGCTATGCTCCTCATACAAAAGCTCCCTTTCCTTCATAAGTCTTTGAAGCTTCTTATTGTCACCCATGTCCCTTCCCCTGGAAACAGACTCATGGTGGTACATGTAGTCGCTGTTGACTATCATATTTCTGTATCCGGACTCATAAAAGCTGAGACAGAGATCCACATCGTTATACCCAACTTCCATTTTATCATTAAACCCACCAAGATTAAAGTACTTTTCTTTTGACATAAGAAAAGCGGCCGCTGTAATGGCAAGAAGGTTTCTGTTAAACCTGTTTATGCCAAAATAATAGACCTTGTCATCCCCATGCAGCATAAGCTTGTGAGAGGGACCGCATTCTAACTGGTCAACTCCATCATGCTGTATAAGTAAAGAATTTGGATACAAAAGCTTTATTCCTACTATCCCGATATCCGGATCCTTTGCAAAAAGGCACATGCTTTCAAGGCAGTTCTCACTTCCCAGCTCTATATCGTCATTCATAAACATAATAAGAGCTTTCCTTGCCGCCCTTGCTCCAAGGTTACACATCCTTGAAAAATTAAAGTCCATTGGCTCGTAAATATAGTCAAAGCTGTGTTCCCTCTTTTCTTCTTTTGCCTTAAGACTTAACTTTCCTAAAAGCTCCTCAATCCTCTCCTTCTCCTTACTATGGCTGCCGTTATCAACAACGATCACCTGCAGGTCCATCTTCCCTGCCGCCCTGTTATTTTCAATACTCTCCAGGCACTGCTTAAGCATAGAGCTGTTGTCCTTTGAGGGGATCACTATGGAAAGAGAATATTTATCAAGGGCTATCCCGTAATCTTTTTCCTTCCAAAGCTTCTCATAGGCCCTCCTTACAGGCTCCCTGCTATGATCCCTGTAGTAGGACTCCCAGATCTCCTCCTCCTTTGAAAGATCACTGGCTATGTGAAGGGCAGTCTTTGATATATGGATAACTTCATTAACCTTTAAGCACTCATATATAAACAGAAGTCCCGTATAAACCTCCTTAGGCTCCTCCCTCATTAAGCTCCCCGAAAGGTCAAGAGCCGTTTCCATATCCACCGCAAATATCTCTTCAAGATAATTTATATTCATAAAGGTATCATAGGAAAAATCCGGCTTTAAACAGGGAGCAAGCCTCCTGCCCTCTCTTATATAGTCATGGTCAAAGTAAAGAAGTCCCCTAAAGCCCTCCCTTAAAGAATCCAAGGCTTCCTTAACATATCCCTCTTCCAGCTCTCCTTTAGAATATGCAAAGAGTAAGAAGCTTCCTCTTTCTGTCTTAAATAAAAGAATATTATGTCGGGGAAATACCTCTTTCAAAAACCTTGCGGCTTTCCTTTCCTCCTCCGTCTTTGCCTCATTAAAAAACAGAGGGCTACTTTCAGAAAGCATCCCTCTATTATCCATATCCACATCTTCACAATATTTTACATAATACTCATAGGGAGATGTCTGTTTCAAATATTCATCTTCATACAGAGTATGAAGCTTTTTAAAGTCAAAAATACTCATTTTTCTCCATCTTCATAAAAGCATTTATCTGTTATATCTATACTGGCTGTAGGGCCCCAAATCTTCATTTCTTCCGACACCGAAGAAGCCCTTTATACCCTTTTTCCTCTTTTCCTCATCCTTTCTTTCCTCTTCTTCTCTGAAATAAGAATATATATCCTCACTTACAGAAGTATCGGGATAGGATACTATATAGCTTATGGTCAGTATCTTCTTAGAATCGGGAAGATCCCTTATTACCAGCTGGGGATCCTTATGATCAAAAACGAAAAAACTATCCGACAGGGGATATCCGTTTATAAGATAGCTGTCGATCGATCTTCCTTTTGAGGACGCCCGGTCTGACCTCTCCCCTTCCTCAAGCTCTATATTCAGAACCTTAAGAAGGCATTCATTCTCCGTAGGATCCACCCTTATCTCCTTGATATCCTCTGACAGCTCAAGCTTCAGAGTTATGGACTTTTCAAGCTCATCATATTCTCCATAAGCCACAATATAATCCTCTGGTCCAAAGCCCCGGTTTCTCTCCCTGCTGGCATAGATCTGGGGATTCTTAAGGTTTGTTCTCCATAGATTATCAGATACCATTTTTTCAAGAGAAAGAGCCTTTGTGGGCATGACCTCATAAATCAGGCTAAAGGAAACCGTACCTCTCTTTATATAGAGCTGGAAGCTCTCTTCAAATCCTGGGAAGATTTCATCCTTCTCTCTCTCATCAATACCCATAAGCTCGTAAAGGTCGATATTCTTCTCTGAAAGGTAGTCTAAAAAAGAAGATTCCTTCTTATCTCTCAGATAATAAAAAAGAGATCTGTAAATTATAAACTTTAAGGGAATCTTAAAATCCAGAGTCCACTCATAGTCAAGAACAGACCATTTTCCGAAAGGAAGCCCTTCTTTATCAAAAACAATATTTTCAAAAATAAGATCTATATCCGACAAAGGAGCCGTCTTATCCTCTCCTCTGTAGATATCCCCGAAGACCTCTTTAAAGGCCTTATCATTTTCCTCTGTATTCTTAAAATCTTCTTTATATATGCCTAAAAGCAGATCCTTAAATTTTAGGATAAGCTTAAGCATACTGTCATACTCTTTCTTTTCCTCAAGGGAATTCAGATACTCTTTAAAGGTGATCCCTGACAGATACTCAAACTCTGCCTCATTTTCTTTTTCATTCTCTGTATTACAGTGATCAGGAGTAAAAAGACTTTCTCCATACATCTTGGACAGTTTTTTATAATTATCCTTCAGGGCCTTTATATGGTCTGTGGAGGCCTTTGAAAGAGCTTTTTTATAAACGCCTCTCTTACTGCCCTTATTTGTTATCACAGTAACGATACGGTATTTTTCATTTCTTTCATCGGAATATTTCGCATATATGGGATATTCTTTTTCAGCTTCAGACTCCAAAAGACCTGCCAGCACCAGGAAGGAATTTGAATGATCTGCAAACCTTCCCTCTCTGATAAGCTCATCGAAGGCTTTTTTTTCATCAAAGCAGACCACTCTGTCCATATCATAATTAACAAGATTCCTGTCTAACTCTCCCACCTTTGGCAGCCATTCGTCCGAATAGACCGC
>JAILBX010000288.1 GCA_024680675.1 Lachnospiraceae bacterium
AAAGCTTAGGGACATATCAAAGGATAACTGGTATTTATCCGTATCAAGTCCCGTATATCTTATAAAATCCTCTTCAATGCCTTCATCTGAAATATCATTCATAAGATAGGTATTTGAAAGCACCGCATAAAGATAGGTGGGCCTCATTCCCTTTATAACGTCACTTATGATTATGATCGAAAAAACTATGAGGACTATTATGCCGATAACATACCATTTGTAATATGATGCAAGATAAAAAAGCTTCTCCTTTTTTGTCATCCTGCTCATATATTCCTTTTGTTCCTTACGTATTTCCTGGTCTACAGTCATTATTATTCCTTTCAGATATGAGATAACCATAAGGCTATCCCTTATTTTGCCTTATCACATTTTCTGATCCAGGGACTTTCCCTTTTCTATATGTGAAAATTCCGGAAGGTATTCCTTTAATATAAGAACCAGCTCACCCTTTGTCACTTCTATTTCATCAAAGGTCTCTTCAAGTCTGTCTATGAGCTCCTCTATCCTTTCTCTTTCAGGGATAGCCTTACCCCTTATAACCGAAAGGGCCTTAAACCTGTCCTCATCCACATTCTCCCCTTCTATAAAAAATTCCTCATAGGCCTTTTCCCCCGAGGTATCCGACCTGTCGAAATGAACAGGATACTCCTTTGAACCCTCTTTAAGAGAAGATGCCTTTTCTATGGCCTCTTTATCCGAGCTGCAGTAAAGGGGGCTATAGCCCTTCTCTCTGAGAAGATCTTCAGCTATTTTATCAAAGCCCGTCATTGTCTCTTCTCCAAGCTTTGGGAAGAAGATCTCCCTGTTATTCCCTAAAATGCAGGCAAGCAGGCATATCTGCCCCGATTCCTTCGGAGATACAAAATATCTCTTAACATCAATGGGTGCGCTTAAAGGCTGCTTTTTATCCATACGTTTTAAAAAGCCCTCAAGCAGAGACCCGTTTGAAAAGGCAACATTGGCAAACCTTGCGGTTTTAATGGGAAATCTGTCGGAATATGAAAAGATCAGATCCTCCATTATCCTTTTGCTTGCTCCCATTACATTCACGGGATTCGCCGCCTTGTCTGTGGAAACACAAAAATATGTCTTTGGGGGATATTCGCTTAAAAGCTCCAATAAGCCTCTGGCATTTACCACATTATTCCTTAAAAGGGCTTCAATGGAAAATATATCCTTCTCGCTTCTCACATGCTTATGGGCGGAAAAATTGGCAACTATATCATATCCCTTGTTCTTTCTGAACATTTTCTTAAAGACATCCGAAGAATAGTCAAAGGGATAGCTCATATAAGCCTCAGGTATATACATATCCTTCGTGGATCTTAAATCCCTGGTAAGCTCTGTAAGAGCATTCTCATTTATATCAACAATTGTCAGGGCTTTCGGCTTATATTTAAGAAGCTCCTTTACAAAAGCAGATCCTATGGAGCCTGCACCTCCTATGACTAAAACCTTCTTTCCTTCTATCTCCCCTGACAGTTCATCCCTGTGGGCTTCCATGTCCTCTAAGAACATGCTCTTATTTCTCTTTATCACATATTTATTTATAAAGCTTTCAAGATCAAACATAAAACATCCACCCCGTCCATCTTTTTATTCTACCTTTGTATCTCACTTCCTGCATCCTCTATATGGAATTCATCCACTACCCTCTTTAGAGACTCATCATAGATCAGAAATGAAATACCCGATTCTGAAAACTCGTGTTTTTCATTCAGTATCTGAAGCCTTGTATGGTATCTGGCTTCGTCATACTCATCCTCTTCACGGGCAAATAAAAGACTGCCGCAGCTTCTGTCTATACTCTTTCTAAAGGCCTTATCCCCGGTATCGTAGATACACTTCCCTCCCTTAAATACCATAGCCTCAAGAGGTCTAAGGGATTCCTCCGGGATCCCAAGCGTGTTAAGGAGACTGTGTAGATCATCGGATATATTGACTACATCAGGTCCAATCTGGACAAAAACAGTGTAGTTGTTACTGTCTCCGTAAAAATATTTAGTAAGAGAGGACTGGGCAATATAAGTATCTATAGCCTCACTATCCCCTTTGATAAACTCTTTATAATTTCCCATCTTCACATTTTCATAATTATCCAAAAAGAGATCCTTATATACATTTATATCAGAAATCTGTGACATATAAAATCTGGCATTATCCTGTCTTAAGAAGTTGGCAAATTCATCCCAGGAAGCATATTTTTCATCAGCTCTGTGATCCTCAATATCATAATTATCTTTTATATATTTTCCAAGATAAGAGCTGTATTTGGCATTTCCCATCTTGTTTAGATGAAGATCCTCCTGCATATCTTTTGTAAAATCCAGTTTAAGCTCATCATAAAGCTTATTAAAATCCACGTAAGGAACCTGATATTCATCGGCAATATCAAAAATAGTATTGAATTTGGCCTGACTTTTTGCATCAAGTACATAAGGACTTGATACAAGAAGCAGGGGAATATTTTCTTCCTTAAGATATTCTATGAGTATCCTGAGATATTTTTCTTCCTTTTCAGAAATAGGCTCTCTTCCTGTTATACCCTTTACAGCAGGAGCCTCCTCAAATACAGTGGTTCCTTCCCTTGAGTCAAAGCCTTTATAGACCTTGGAATTATCAGGATCGGTAAAATCCTCCTCCCTAAGATCATTGTACCTTCCGTGCATGCTGTTTAAGGGGATAAGGAGCCTCCTGAAGGACTGCTCCAGGGTATTTGATTTCAGAGCATCATAATAATTTTTGTTATATTTAAAGCCATAATTGTTTGTAGCCATCCAGTTTTCCGGCTGAAAATCCACGGGCCTGACTCCGGGCGTTGTTATATCAAGAACAATAAGCTTTGGTTTTTGTGTCTTCAAGGCCTCCTTGATATAATAATAGCTTATCCAAAAGGGCTGCTCGGCGCTTGCCAGATCATAAGAGGACAAGCCCTGCTCCTCCCATAATATTCCATTATTTACATGAATAAATATATGAGAGCTTCCCACAAATAAAACATCCACAGTATTTTCATCCTGCTTATAAAGAGAATGCATCTGCAATATACCTTCCTTGCTTTTTAATAAAAAGAGACGGTCTATGAAGAAATACACTCCTATAAAGATAACTGCGATAAGTATTAACTTTAATGCATTTTTTAACCTGCTGTTCATATCTCCTGCCCTGTGATCAAAAAGATCAAAATAATTCTTCTTTTCTTCAAACATCATTATTTATTACGGGATTTAAAACCTTCCGTAAATAAAACTTGAAGCATCAAAAATATTTCCATAACGACCCCAGGCTATGGTAAGAATAAATAATATTATAAACAATAACAATTTAAAGAGAAAGTTTTGTCTTAATATAAGATCTCTGACAGTAAGTCCGGAATTTCTCTCTTTTTCTCTCTGATCAAAATATGATACCAGAAATACCAGAAATACACCAAATACCGCTATCTGAAACTCTGTTCTGACAAGTCCAAGCTCATATAGGGAATGATCAAAAAATATCCAGGGATTAAACTTTAAAAAGGCTGACCTCCACATAAGAAAACCGTCTTTTAGACTTGAAGCCCTGAAAAATGACAGTCCGAATATAAAGAGTAAAAAGGTCCTTGCCCTCTGAAAAAGACGATAACTGAAGCACTCTCTCTTTATATGACAAAGCTCGGACAGCTTATTAAAGAGAGGTGAAAAAAGCTCACTCAAAATGATGACTATGCCCATGTAGATACCTACACCAAAGATATAATTAAAGCCCCCTCCATGCCAGAGTCCTATGAGAAACCAGGATATAAGCAAGCCTAAAAACTGGGGGATATTGTACTTTTTCTCATATCCCTTTCCAAGCTTCTTCTTGCATATCTTTCTAAGCTTTGAAAAGAGCTTTGTTCTTTGAACGGCATAGAAAACATAGTCCTTAAGCCAGCCTCCTAAAGTAATATGCCACCTTCTCCAAAACTCGGCTAAAGAGGTAGAATAAAAGGGGGCATTGAAGTTT
>JAILBX010000010.1 GCA_024680675.1 Lachnospiraceae bacterium
ATAGTAGTGAACTCTTTTTGCCGCACAAAGAAGGAGATAATCTTCACCTTTATAACCCTTATAGGCTGTATAAGCTTTATGAGCTATACCACGGCAGGGCTTGAAAACTGTCTGCTCTTTTTGCTTTCTGCCATATTCTTAAAGCTTTATTTTGGAAACAGTAAATTTTCGGCAAAGAAAATGTATATAGCCGGTCTTCTGATAGCTCTTATAGCTATGACCAGAATGGACGCCGTGCTTATGTTCATTCCCGCTATTTTGTATTTGTATCTTACAAAGAGAGAAAAGGTAAGCTTTTTAAAGGCCGTGGTCATTGGATTCCTAAGTCTCTTACCCTTTATATTGTGGGAGCTCTTTTCACTCTTTTACTTTGGCTTTTTTGTGCCAAACACCGCCTTTGTAAAGCTGGGAACGGATATACCCTTAAAGGAATACCTTATAAGAGGTCTCCAGTATCTTGCAACCTCTACCATCTGCGACCTGCCCCTCATCGTGGTTCCTGCTCTTGCAGTGATCCTTGCCCTGATCACAAGGCAGGCAAAGTATATAATGGTAGCCCTTGGCATACTTATGTATATGGCCTATATAATCTATATCGGCGGTGACTTTATGCTGGGAAGGCATTTTACCGTACTCTTCTTTATGTCGGTCATAATGGTGCTGGATATTTGCTCAAAGTCGGAGCTGAAGGAGAGAAAAAGAAAGAAGCTTGCCTTCACATATACCATAGTCGTCTTTACTGCTCTTATGTTTAACTTAACTACCCGAGTGATAACGGATCAGTTCCTCTACGGTCAGGAATACGGATCCCATATTGCCGATGAAAGAGCAGGATATTTTAAATATACAAGTCTTGTAAACAATGCGGTCTCTTATTTCAGAACAGGAGATATGTGTATAAGAAAGGCCTGGAATGAGGAGGGTATTGACGAGTACAGGGCAATGGGAGAGAAGGGCGGCATACTGAGGTTTGTACCAGGGATCTCCATTTACTATAATTCGGATATGTATTTAAATGACCAGTATGCTCTGGGGGATCCCCTTTTATCAAAGCTTCCGGCTGTGAAGGAGGAGAACTGGAGAATAGGACATATGTGGCGGGAGGTTCCCGATGGATACGGAGAAAGTGCCATGTATGGAGGAAACAGGATAGAAAATGGGAGTCTTAAGGAATACTATGATGTGATACTTCTCATAACAAGAGGGGATCTTTTTGATAAGAACAGACTGAAGGCCATAGTTGATATAAATCTGGGAAAATACGATCATTTGATAGAGGAGTACAGTAAGACTCTGGATGAGAATAACAGAAAGATGAATTAAGGAGAAAAAATGTTTAACAAGGGAAAAGAGGAAAAGGCAAAAGAAGTAAATATCAAGGAAGATAATCTAAAAGAAGATAAGAAAAAAGAAGAGAATAACGGGAAAGAAGAACTTAAGACAGAAGCTGTAAAAGAGGAAACAGTAAAGGAAGCAGATCCTAAGGAAGCCCCGGAAAAAGCCCAGGTGGCTGTAAATTCAAAAAAGCAGGACTCCTATAAGGAAAAGGAAGGAGCTGAAGGGGTAAAATTCAAGAGAGAGATGTATACCTATGCCGCAGCCTATATACTGGTAGGCCTCTGGATGGTATTGTTCCCCCAGTTTACCCTTGATATGGTCTGTTATCTTATAGCTGCGGTTATTACGGTAGTAGGGGTTTTTGACATCATTCTTTATTTCAGAAAAGACATAAAGACAGACATCTACAGAAATGATTTTGCCCAGGGTCTGATACTTATACTTATAGCCATACTTCTTGTATGGAAGAGCCAGCTGTTTATTAATATCATGCCTGTAATAATGGGAATAGTGATCTTTTCAAACGGTGTTTTAAAGCTTCAGAGGGTAATAGATCTGAAGCGTATAGGATTCAATGGCTGGATATATGTTCTTATCTTTGCCCTTCTTTGTATCAGTCTTGGTATCTTTGTTATGCTTGAGCCTGATTTCATAGCAAGAGCTGTCATGATCGTTATAGGAATAAGCCTTGTATTCAGTGGTATTACGGATGTGGTGACCCTCCTTATAATGGGAAGACATTTAAAAAAGCTTTACCAGGAGGCCAATGCAGTAGACACAGTGGCTACTGTTGAAGGAGAAGAGCCGGAGATCTTTGAGGATACAAAAGAGGATAATGACAAAAGACCGGCAAGGGGTCTGGGTAAAGGAGTAAGAAGAGAAAAGAGCGAGCTTTTAAAAGCCGCAAGGGAAGCCGAAAAATCTGAAGAAAAAGCCCCTGAAGCCCATCAGAGTAAGGGGGAGACTATAAAGCCCTTAGACAAGCCGGAAGTAAAAGAAGAGAAGAAGCCTGAAGAGAAGGAAGAAGTGGCTGACAAAAAGGAATAAAAGCCGGGATAAGGGCTAAGTTAACGGGATAGATCGATCATGGGAAAGATTTTTTATATATTCGGAAAAAGTTCCGCAGGTAAGGATACCATATATAAGAGGCTTTTAGAGGATAAGGAGCTTGATCTTAAGAGGCTGCTTCTTTATACCACAAGACCCAAGAGGGAAGGAGAGAAGGAAGGAGTAAGCTACCACTTTACCGATGAGGAAAGCTATGCCCGCTTGGAAAAAGAGGGCAGGATAATAGAATCCAGAGCCTATGATACGATACACGGTATATGGAGATATTTTACCCTTGAAGATGAGGATATGGATCTTAACAAAAACAGCTACCTCATAACCGGCGTTTTAGAGTCATTTATATCCACCAGAGACTATTTTGGAGAGGACAGGGTTCTTCCCATATATGTTGAGGTGGATGATGGTATAAGACTTCAGAGGGCTCTTAACAGGGAAAAAAGGCCGGAAAACAGAAGGTTTGCGGAAATGTGCAGAAGATTTCTTTCCGACAGCAGAGATTTTTCCGAGGATAAGCTTAAGGCCGCAGGTATTGACAGAAGCTTTGTGAATGAGGATTTTGAAAGCTGTATAAGTGAGATAAAGGATTATATAAGGGCTCAACTATAGTTCAGGATTACAGGATCATACAAGGGGTTTTGGATAAATGGATATAAAGGTAAATCAGAGTATGCCGGTGGCGCCGGGCAGTGAGCATGTTGAGAACAATAAGCCGGTGGATGACAGCTTTAAGTTCACCCTGATGAGTCAGATAGAGGATGAAGGTCTTCAGGAAAGACTTAACCTCATGTTCAATGAGATAACAGCCCAGGGAAAAAAGATAAAAAAACATGTCGATGTAAGGGACATGAAGCAATACAGGGCTCTCATAAAGGATTTTTTAAATGAGGTGGTTAACAGGACCCATAAATTTTCCAGAGAAAACTTCTTGGATCGCAGAGGCAGACACAGGGTATATGGAATAATAAGACTGATAGATGAAAATCTTGACAGTCTTGCAGAGGAGCTTATGAAGGAGGAAAAGGACAATATTGCCATCCTTCAGAAGGTTGATGAAATAAGAGGCCTGCTTTTGGACATATTTACTTAAAGAAAATAAGGAGAATAATAATTGGCCGATTTTTCTGAGCTTATAGGACAGGAACATATTAAGGAAGAGTTAAAGAAGGCTCTGGAAAAGAAAACCGTATCCCATGCATATATTTTTGTGGGTGAAGCAGGCTCGGGCAAGAGTATTCTTGCAAAAAGATTTGCAATGGCCCTCCAGTGCGAAAGCAGTGAAGGTAAACCCTGTATGAAGTGCAGAAGCTGTAAAATGGCCTTAAGTGACAACCATCCGGACATTATCACTATAAGACATGAAAAGCCGGCTCTTATATCCGTAGATGAGGTAAGAAAGCAGCTGGTGGATGATATGCCGATAAAGCCCTACAGCGGTCCTCATAAAATATATATAATTCCCGAAGCTCATAAGATGAACCTTCAGGCCCAGAATGCCCTTTTAAAAACCTTAGAGGAGCCTCCTTCCTATGGAGTTATCATCCTTTTGACAGACAATGCTCTTGCAATGCTGCCGACCATAATATCAAGATGTACTTTAATGTCCCTAAGACCCGTAAAGGACTCGGTGATAAAGGAATATCTGACAAGGGAGCTGCATATTTCCGACCATCAGGCGGATCTTTGCATTGCCTTTGCAAGGGGAAATCCGGGCAGGGCAAGAAACCTTGCCGTAAACGACAGCTTCTCAAAGCTAAGGACAGAAGTTCTTTATCTGATAAAAAATATCAAAAGCATGGATTCGGATGCCATGTTTGAAGTCATAAAAAAGCTTGTGGAATATAAAAATGATATTGACGATATACTGGATATGATCACCCTTTGGTACAGGGATGTGCTTCTGTATAAATCCACTGAAAACAGGGACAGGCTGGTCTTTAAGGATGAGCTTGAGGGGATTAAGGAGTATTCGAAAAGAAGCTCCTTTGAAGCTATGGAAGCTGTGATAAAAAAACTGGATATAACCAGAGAAAGACTGAAAGCAAGCGTAAAGGCGGAGCTTGCTCTGGAACTGCTCTTGTTTACAATAAAGGAGAACTGATAATGCAGAATGTTATAGGTATAAGATTCAGAACGGCGGGAAAGATCTATTATTTTGATCCCACCGGACTGGAGGTTAAGCGGGGAGACCATGTGATAGTGGAGACCGCAAGAGGCGTGGAATACGGAACTGTTGTCCTTCCCCCCACTGAAGTGGAGGATGAAAAAATAGTACAGCCTCTTAAGAAGGTAATGAGGAAGGCAACTGAGAAGGATGATGAGACTCAGGAAAATAACAGAGCCAAGGAAAAGGACGCATATAAGATATGTCTTGAAAAGATCCATAAGCATAAGCTTGAAATGAAGCTTATCGACGCCGAGTATACCTTTGATAATAACAAGGTCCTCTTTTATTTTACTGCCGACGGAAGAATAGATTTCAGGGAGCTGGTTAAGGATCTGGCCTCTGTCTTTAAAACAAGGATAGAGTTAAGGCAGATAGGAGTAAGGGATGAGACAAAGATATTGGGAGGCATAGGATTTTGCGGAAGACCCCTCTGCTGTCACACATATCTGTCGGATTTTGTTCCGGTATCAATAAAAATGGCCAAGGAACAGAACCTCTCTCTTAATCCTTCCAAGATATCAGGTATCTGCGGAAGACTTATGTGCTGTCTTAAAAATGAAGAGGATACCTATGAATACTTGAACTCAAAGCTTCCATCCATAGGTGATAAGGTCACCACAAATGACGGCTATAAGGGAGAGGTTTCGGATGTCAATGTATTAAGACAGCTTGTTAAGGTCATAATTGATGCCGGAGATGATAAAGAGGTCAAGGAATATAAGGTTAAGGATCTGAAATTTAAGAGCCGTCATAAGAAGGAAAAGCAGAAGGAAGAAAACAATGCTGAGCTTAAGGAACTGAAAGAGCTGGAGAGACTTGAAAAGAGTGAAGGCAGATCAAAGCTTGACGATGATTGATATAGAAAATATATGCGAAAAAAATGAAGAGCTTAGAATAGATGACCTGCAGCTTAAGGGATACAGGATCATCCAGGATAAAAACAAGTTCTGTTTCGGTGTGGATGCGGTGCTCTTAAGTGACTTTGCCAGGGTTAAAAAAAATGAGACCCTCCTGGATATAGGTACCGGAACGGGAATAATACCCATCCTTTTGGAGGCAAAGACTCAGGGTAAGCATTTTGTGGGTCTTGACATTCAAAAGGAGTGTATAGAGCTGGCAAAAAAGAGTCTTGAGCTAAACGGTATAGCTCATAAGATAGATATGATATGCGGGGATATAAATAATGCGGGAGAAATATTTAAAGACAGGTATTTTGATGTTATAACCTGTAATCCTCCTTATATGATAGGAAGTCATGGGGCAAAGGGTGAGAATATGGAAAAGGCCATAGCAAGGCATGAAATTTACTGTACCTTTGAGGATATTGCAAGGGAAAGCTCCAGGCTCTTAAAAAATAAGGCCAGACTATATATCATACACAGACCCTTCAGACTGGTGGAGATATTTAATACCCTTACTAAATATCAGCTTGAGCCAAAGCGGATGAGACTGGTTCACCCCTATGCCGACAAGGAAGCCAATATGGTCCTTATAGAGGCTTTAAAGGGAGCATCCTCAAGGCTTGAGGTTATGAAGCCTCTTATCGTACACAAGACTCCCGGCGAATACAGTGATGAGATATATGAGATATACGGAAAGGAAAAACCGGATGGGAAGTGAAGGATCTGGTATCCTCTATCTCTGTGCTACCCCTATAGGAAACCTGGGGGATATAAGCCTTCGTATCCTTGATACTTTAAGGGAAGTGGATATAATAGCATGTGAAGATACAAGAAACAGTATTAAGCTTTTTAACCATTTTGATATAAAAAAGCCCCTGACAAGCTACCATGAATATAACAAATATGATAAGGCAAGGGAGCTTATTGCAAAGCTTAAGGAGGGTAAGAATATTGCCCTGGTAACGGACGCGGGAACACCCGGGATCTCGGATCCGGGAGAGGTTTTAGTCAGGGAATGCATGGATGAAGGGATAAGAGTCACCTCACTGCCGGGGCCCTGTGCCTGTATAACAGCCCTTACCATGTCGGGACTTGCCACAAGAAGGTTTGTATTTGAAGCCTTTCTTCCCGCAGATAAAAAAGAGAGGGCTCTGATACTTAAGGAGCTTGAAAATGAAAGCAGGACAATGATCATTTATGAGGCTCCCCATCATCTTGTAAAAACCCTTAATGAGCTTTATGAGACCTTAGGGGACAGAAGAATATCCCTTTGCAGGGAGCTGACAAAGAGGTATGAAGAGGTGAAGGAGTTTACCCTGTCCACAGCTTTAAGGTATTACACTTCAAATGAGCCTAAGGGAGAGTATGTCCTTGTTATAGAAGGAAAGGACAGGGAGATCCTTGAGAAGGAAGTAAGGGATGGATTTCTGGAAATGTCCTTAGAGGAGCATATGGATATTTACCTGAAGCAGGGCTTTGATAATAAAGAAAGCATGAAAAAGGTGGCAAAGGATCGGGGTATCAGTAAACGTGATGTTTACAATGCCCTGCTGAAAAATAACTGAACACCCTATTCTTTGAGAATAAATCAGTCAGAGCTTTTATGATCTGAGAGCAAAAGTAAAAGGAGAGATAAATTAAATGGAAGAACAGAAGAAATATTATATTACAACTGCCATTGCCTATACCTCGGGAAAACCTCATATAGGAAATACCTACGAGGCTGTTCTGGCAGACAGTATAGCAAGATATAAAAGACAGCAGGGTTATGATGTTCACTTTCAGACCGGTACCGATGAACATGGTCAGAAGATAGAGCTAAAGGCAGAGGAAGCCGGTATAACTCCCAAGGAGTTTGTGGATGGTGTTTCAAAGGAGGTTCAGAGATTATGGGATCTTATGGGTACCTCCTATGACAGATTCATAAGGACTACGGATCCCGATCATGAGAAACAGATACAGAAGATTTTTAAGAGATTATATGACCAGGGAGATATTTACAAGAGTAACTACGAGGGTCTTTATTGTACCCCATGCGAGTCCTTTTGGACCGAGTCCCAGCTGGTGGACGGAAAATGTCCCGACTGTGGAAGAGAGGTGACAAAGGCAAAGGAGGAGGCCTACTTCCTGAAACTGAGTAAATATTCGGACAGATTGATAGAGCATATCAATACTCATCCCGAGTTTATTCAGCCTGTATCGAGAAAGAACGAGATGATGAATAACTTCCTTCTTCCCGGCCTTCAGGATCTCTGTGTATCCAGGACATCCTTTAAGTGGGGAATACCCGTTGACTTTGATGAAAGACATGTGGTGTATGTCTGGATCGATGCCCTGTCCAACTATATAACCGGTATAGGCTATGATGCGGACGGAGCTTCCTCGTCAGAATATAAAAAATACTGGCCTGCAGACCTTCACCTTATAGGAAAGGACATTGTAAGATTCCATACCATATACTGGCCTATAATCCTTATGGCGTTAAATGAGCCTCTTCCGAAGCAGGTCTTTGGCCATCCCTGGCTTTTACAGGGCGGAGAAAAGATGAGCAAGTCAAAGGGAAATGTTATTTATGCCGATGATCTTGTGGAGCTTTTTGGTGTGGATGCCGTAAGGTATTTCGTATTGCATGAAATGCCCTATGAAAATGACGGAATAATAACCTGGGAGCTGGTGGTTGAAAGATATAATACCGAGCTGGCAAATGTCCTTGGAAATCTGGTTAATCGTACCATATCCATGACTAATAAGTATTTTGATGGGATCGTATGCAGCAGCGGAGTAACAGAGGAGGTGGATGAGGATCTTAAAAAGCTGGTTTCCTCCACAAGGGATAAAATAGCTGCCAAGATGGAAAATTTAAGGGTTGCCGATGCCATTTCCGATGTATTTGCCATATTCAGAAGATGTAATAAGTATATAGATGAGACGGAGCCCTGGATACTTGCAAAGGATGAGGAGAAAAAGGACAGGCTTTCAGAGGTTCTCTATAACCTTACAGAATCCATATCCATAGGAGCCAATCTTTTAATGCCCTTCATGCCGGAAACTGCGGATAATATCCTTTTACAGCTCAGGGCTACCGAAAGAGATTATGATGTACTTGCTGATTACGGATTATATGCTTCAGGTACAAGGGTTACCGATAAACCTGAAATTTTATTCCAAAGACTTGATCAGAAAGAGATCATGAAAAAGGTGGATGAAATAAGGGCAAAGCAAAAGGCAGAATATGAAGCCGAGCAATCAGCTAAAAACAGTGACAAGAGCCCGGAAAAGCCTTTTGAGGATAAAAGTAATGAAAATTCATCCGGGACTTCAGATAAATTTATAGATATTGAGGAAAAAGCAGAGATAGGCTATGAGGACTTTTCAAGGCTTCAGTTCAGAGTCGGAGAGATAATAGAATGTAAAGAGGTTCCAAAGTCAAAGAAGCTGCTCTGCTCCAAGGTAAGGATAGGAAGTCAGGTAAAGCAGATAGTTTCGGGTATAAAGGCATATTATAAGCCTGAAGA
>JAILBX010000047.1 GCA_024680675.1 Lachnospiraceae bacterium
CGGAGTAAGGGATCTTATCATTCCTCTTGGAATATCCTTTTACACCTTTATGACCTTAGGCTATGCCCATGACTGTTATGACAAAAAAATAGAGCCCTGCAAAAATATTTTCCATTATGCTCTATTCATCCTGTATTTTCCCCAGATCATCGAAGGTCCTATAGGCAGCTATCAGAAAATGGCCCCTCAGCTCACAGCATATCATGAGTACAGCCCGGAAAATATCAAAGAGGGAGGCTACAGAGTTATCAAGGGCCTCTTCAAAAAGCTTGTTATAGCCGGCAGACTTAATTACTATGTGAACACCGTCTTTGCCGCTCCCTCAATGTACGGGGGACTCACTCTTATAATAGCAGTTTTCTTTTACGCCATTGAATTATATGCGGACTTTTCCGGTTACATGGACATAGTTTGCGGCATTTCGCAAATGTTGGGTATAAAGCTTACAGAGAACTTCAAGCGTCCCTACTTCTCAAGGAACATCCAGGAGTACTGGAGAAGATGGCATGTATCCCTGAACGAGTGGTTTAAGACACACCTTATGATGCCCGCAGTTACTGCAAAATGGAACAAAAATATATCAAAGCTTATGTACAGGATCTTTCCTAAGGCAAAGAAGGGAACCATACGTACTGTTTTTCCTCTTATACTTGTGTGGATCATTACCGGAATCTGGCATGGAGCAGAAGTTGTGTATATAGGCTGGGGTATTTATTTTGCGATCATCATGCTCTTTTCCGTATGCAGCGCCGGTCAGATTAAAAAATTTAAGGAGAAGATCAGATGGAATGATGAGAATCTTTTTATTATAATCTTTCAAACCCTAAGAACCTTCCTTATAGTCTGCTTTGGCGAAGTAATGTTTCGAGCCGAAAGCATGAGTGATGCTTTATATATTTACAAGGCAATATTTACCAAAACCGTGATAAATGCTGCTTCCATTGCTTCAGCCTTAACTCCCTTTGGCAACGGGAACCAGGCCGCAGCCTCGGTTATTATCGTAATACTCCTTATTCTGGGACTTTTTATCGTGGAGCTTCTTCAGGAAAAGGATGCCCCTGTGCTTAAGAAACACAGATATGTCTATGCTTGTTTACTCCTGATCCTTTCAGCGCTTTTTGGAGTTATGGGACAATCAAGCTTTATGTATCAGGCCTTCTAAAAGGGCAGGATTATTAAAATAGCTTTAGAATAGCTAATTGATCACCTGAGGTTTAAATATGAAAAAGATCTTTTTAACTCTGCTTACAGCTCTGGCTTTAACAGGGGCTGTGGCGGCATTTAAAAATCTATATTCCGCCTATATCCCCATTGGCAACAGGGGTATCAATGCCTGCGTGGATCAGGGAGACCTTAAGGCTCTTTTTATCGGCTCCTCCACCTTCAGATGCAATATTGATATGCCCACTATGGATAAGGCCTTAGATAATAAGGTTTTTGATATCTCCTACGGTGGAAATCAGTGTGTGGCTGTGGACATTCAATATGATGAGATAAAAAAGCGCTCTGACAATAAATATGATCTTATGGTATTTGAGCTTGGACCTCTTATGCTTACAGAGGAGGTTATGCTTTCAGACTCCAGAGTAATATGGGATCTGACCTTTGAAGGAAAGAAGAGACTCTGGGATAAGATGTATGAAGGTGGTAATACAGACCTTTCCATGATGTATGAATACTTTATAAGCTCCGGCCTTGACGATCTTATTACCTATCCCATAACAGAGCCCTTTTATGCCACCAGGTACTATAAGGGGGCAAAAACAGAAGAGACCCTGTCTCCCGGAAGGGAATATCTGGAAAATGAACCCTTTGATATAAGCGGACTAAATACCGTAGCTTCTCAGGTCCAGGCAGTAAGGGAGCTTATAGATAAATGTAAAAGAGATGGCCAGGCCTTTGTTTTTATAGAGACTCCTCCCTACCACAGACTTTATAATGATCCTGTCTATCAAAAATACCTTTCGGACTTTATTGCTATTCTGGATGAAGAAGGGGCTGATTATATCCTGGCCTCCCAGGTTGACTTTGACAATACAGATCCTGAAAATTATGAAGATATGAATCATATGTCCTATAAAGGTCGCACTTTGTATACAAAGGAGCTTATAGAGCTATTATTCTGAAAATGATCCGGAATGTAAAAAGCCGGGATTCAGCTGATCACCGGCTTTTTT
>JAILBX010000070.1 GCA_024680675.1 Lachnospiraceae bacterium
CCGTCATCCAGTATCTTAGGCTCCCTGTTAATATCGGTCTTGAAAAAGAACTCATAATAACCATCGCTTCCGTCAACCGGTTTTTTTCCTTCGGCAACCACCACGGTCTGGTTGATATGACTGCCTTCCACCAGCTCAGCTATAACGTCTTCCTTTATTCCAAATACGATATTCTGCTCTCTCAGCATTCTTATTATGGCTTCCTTGGTAAGAAGCTCTGCCCGCTTTTTCATCTTGATGGAGGCAGAGAACTGGTCGTCGCTTATGGTTACTACAAAATTGTCATAATCTATGATAACAGGCGCCTGTTTGCCCCTGAAATTATCATTCATATGACTCAGCATATATTCACGCCTTTTTTTCATTTCTCTGGCGGTGTACATAAAGCTGGTATAATATCCCACATTAAGACCAAGCTCCAGACCCAAACGAAGCTCTCTCATCTGTTTCCAATTATAAAGGGAATTTCTGTAATAATTTATATCTACCTGATGCTCCAGACCAAGTCTCAGCTCCCTCATCTGTCTCCACTCATATTCGGTGAAGGCATACTCGGAAACATTCACATGTCTTTCAAGGCCTATCCTTATTTCCATTAAGGATATTCCCCTGTATTCAAACTTTATATAGTCTGCTATCCTTACATGATGCTCAAGAGCCAGCCTTATCTGCTCAAGCTGTTCTGCATCAAAATCTCTTTCCACATAAGGAATTATATCTACTTCCGACTTGTGAGCAGCTCTTATTTCCTTAAGAACCTCTGCAGGAAACTTTGAATAGGAGGCAAGGTTTATTCCTTCTTCAAGACCCAGCCTTATTTCCTTCATTACATCATATCTTAACTTGGGAAAGGCAAACTTGGAAACATCATCATCATGGGCCAGACCTTGTCTTATCTCAGCCATTTGAAGCCAATCAAAATCAGGCCTTGCGTATATTTCCACATCAAGACCTTCTTCCATTCCTAAACGGATTTCCTTCATCTGAAGGGACAGGAACTCTTTTTTTGCGTACAGAGCAGTATCTAAGAAGCCGTCTTCGCCCTTAGCAATTTCTTCAACCTGCTCTTTTGAGAAACCTTTCTTTATCAATAGGAGCTTCTCTTTAATGTCCATATCCCCGTACCCCTACGTATATTCCATTATATACTACAGTAAAATCACTTCCATTTCAAGTTTGCGACAAGGGAGTCAGAATAAATTAGCCTTTTCCCTTTTAAAATGCTTCATACCCCCATTTATTATATCGGCATATTTTTTTTTATAATAATACATCATACCTATTTAATATTTCCGTCATTCTGTCGCCGGCTATCCTGCAGGTATCCACCAGATACCATTTTTCCTTTTCCCATTCTCTGATCCCCCTGTAATAGCTGAGCTTCAGCTCTTCATCTATAACAAAGGGGAGGAATTTATTTTTTATACACTCCTTAAACAATATAAGCCTTGCTGTCTGACCACCGTAATGCCTGTTAAATCCAAGAAGCATAAGCTTAACATGAAGATCAAGGATATCTTCAAAGCTGCTGCCGTCTTTACTGTTATAGTCTAAAAGCACAGCCTCTAAGGAGCTTCCCTCCGGCTTCTGCTCTGAAAGATCCTCCCTGCTCACTCTTTTATGCCTGAGATTAGCTGACAGAATATGGCTTATTTTTTCCATAAAGCCTACAGAAAGAGGCTTTTGGGCATTATCTACCACATAATTAAATGCCCTGCCATGATTAAGCTGCTCTAATACCTCATCAAGGTTCACATTTGGGCTTTTGATCATATTTTCCCTTATGATATCCTCAACGCATTCCAGGGGAAGTCTGTTGCCTGAAAGAAGGTTTGAATAAAAGGCCGTTTTCACCAGAAGCTCCCCGTAAATCCCAGAGTATATACCCTTCTTTTTTTCATATTTAAGTCTGTCAATAAGGGTATCGGGAAGAGACCCTGCCCTTATCTTTCTATCGGGCTTTTTTGCATCCATTGGAATAACCCAGGTTTTTCCCATCATAAAGGCACCCTCTACCCTTTCCTCCTTCAGGTAGTTTCTGACCGCCCTCTCCGTTATATTCCATTTTTTTGCTGCCTGTGTTACTGACATATATTCCATAAGCCTGTCACTCCCACTTATTTTTACCAATAGCTTCCTTTAGCGGATATTTATGCCTGCTTTATAAACCTGATCATTCTCCGGAAATGTCCCCTGCAAGCACATATCTGTAATAGTTATCATCATAAAGACCCAAACATGCGTCCATGCCGGGATTGACCGAAAAGGCCTTACTTAAAACCTTTTCCCAGGAACCGTACTTTTCATAAAGCTGATCTGCTGTAGGCCCTTCCTCATTTCCGTAGGTCTTAAGGTTGCTTTTTTTAACCTTTGCAAGTCCTTCCGAATTCCCATCATAGGATTTAAGGCGGATCAGATTTCTCCTGTGGCTAACTTCTCTTGCTATTTCCTCAATGTTCTTTCCCTGGGCCTTTAAATTTATGTAAGTAATATACAATCCATCATCATCCTGAAGGTATTTTATCCTGTCCTGTCTTGCCTTGTAGACAACCATCGGGTCACTCCAGTCATAGGAAGCATATTCACCCAGACGATCCGAAAAAGGATTGGGCGAAAATCCGTAAATAGAATCCGGATCTACTATTACGTCCTTTAATACCTTTGGATTTAATAAAGGATTATGAGCGTATTTAAAGCCTGTATACCTTTGAGAGCTGAACTGATCCTTTGTAGCGGTCTGATAGATCACCGGTGAAGAAGCCTTAGTCTCACCTGCAAATACCGGATAAGAGCTTCCCGTAACAAACATTACTCCTGCCAAAAGAACTGTTAACAAAGCTTTTACTTTCATTTTTTCTCTCCTTTTCTTTTTATTATAATTTTTAAAACTAAATTTTCTTTCCCCTCCGGATCCCTGCGCATCTTCCCTGCCATTTATATCATAGATGGGACAACCCATCTATGATATAAATGGCACTATATCCTCCAAAAAGCGCTGATTATCTCTGTTGAGAGTCAGAAAATTCACTAAGAACTGGCTTGAAAGGATAAGGGTTACCGCTACAGTTATGACTGAATACTTTATCCTCTCCCTTTTTGAAAAAGCCTTTATCCTGGAAACCGTCTCTATAATCCCTATAACTGCATAGGGTGTAAGAAGCATAGCATAAAAAACCGCATACTGACTGCTTGCTTCCCATAGCAGATGGCATAAAAAGCCTCCCAGGAAGTAGAGTGCAAAAAAGAACTTGCTAAAATCCTTATTCTTCCTCTTATATACAAAATATAAAAGAGAAAAAAGGTATATAAGACTTTGAAAAACATTCATGATATAGTCAAGATACCAGGTTAGCTTACTTGTGCTGGCCAAGCTTCTTATAAAACCCGAGTCATTTTCCGGATCCATTCGCTCTTTCTGAAGTGAAAGGGAATAAAAGGAGGGTTCATTCCACATTGAGGCTATCTTTCTGGTAAAAAATCCCACTGCATAACCGGGATGCTGCCTGAAATTTTCTATTGAAGCCTTAATATCTTCTACTGCGGCTTTATTGGTTTCCACCGGATCATGCCCCGTGGCTTTATAGGTGTCCTCGGGATAGTCGTCATGCCAGCCTGCTCCCCTCTCATTATGCTCGTGAAGTCCCATTGCTATATAGGGTATACTGGGGATTCCCTCTGTCAAAGGTATACCTGTCTGAAAAACTATAGCCTTACTCACAAGAAGATCCCCAAGCATCATAGCTGCTACCATAAGCACCGAAAGAAGGAGGGTTTTTAACTTTTTACCCTCAATAAGCCTCATAAGGGAATAAATAACAATAGCTATTACCATAATGGCAAAGTTAAATTTAAGGATGCAGGCCAAAGACATAAGAATGGAAGCAATGACAGCATGCAGGATCTTATAGTCTGAAAGGAATCTTACGGAAAAATAAAGACCCCACAGAGCAAGGGAAAAGCCCGGAACATTTCCGTAAACAAAGCTTACATATCCCCAATAGGGCATAAATAATATAAAAGCAAGGGTGATCTCCCTGAAATATTTTGTCCTCATAGCTGATATAAAGTAGATAGCAAGTACTGAAGCCACCATACAAAGAAGATTAAGGTATTGTATTGCTATATAATTATCAGGCCCCGCAAGAAAAAAGATAAACTCGTAAAGCAGCACCAGACCATTCTGGTAAGGATATATCTCCGCATAGCCTCCCGGCAGATATTCCGCATAATAACCGTTTAAAACCCCTGCGGCCACCTGTGATACAGCTCTTTGATCAAATCTTGGCTTAAGATCCCCAAAATAAACGAATAAAGCCAGGGCAAGGGTAATACAGATCCCTGTTATCAAAAGCAGCCTGTCTGTTACCTTTATACCTTTCCCAAAAAAGACCATAATAAAAATGACCAGCAAAAATGCCGCAACATGAATATATGCCTGATCCGAAACATAATATACCTCATCACTGGAATTGACGAAGGTGGTACTTATAAAGGAAAAAAGAGATAAAACACTTAAAATGACAATGATCAAATATGCAAATGCGCTGCATAATATATCGTTAAGTCTTTTCATACAGACCTCCTTACTAAAACAAGAATCATGATAGCATAAGTATCACCCCCAAACAAGCATTCAAGCCGGGGTCTCTCACATATTTCTTTAATTTAAAGCAATCTTGACTATGATATTGCCCTATGATAAACTTTGCGTAAAGTTTGCTTTACGTCAACCTCGCAAATTTCTTCGCAATTTGCTCGTTATAAATCAGATTGCTTCGCAATCCCGCATGTACCGGGCTTGAACCCGGCACCTGCGAAAAGCTTCTGGGGCTGTCGCACTAAATTAGTGCGACTCCCCTTTTGCATGCCCTTCCTGCAGCATTTACCCGGAAATGTTTAGTTCGTCTGCGCAGTGATTTTCATAATCTCATAACCCCAGAAATGCTTCCTTTCGACCTTGCTCAAAGCAGTCAGCATTTCTGGGTTTTATTCGATTTGAAAATCATCTTGCTCGTCCGCATCTGC
>JAILBX010000172.1 GCA_024680675.1 Lachnospiraceae bacterium
CTACAATTTCTTCAAGCAGAAGAATATGTCAAAGGATGAGGCCAGGAAGCTGTTAGGCCTTAGGGAGGATGAGAAGGTTCTTCTGTTTTTTGGACTTGTAAGGGATTATAAGGGACTTAAGCATCTTTTAAAGGCAGTGGAGATACTTAAGAAAAGGGATGAGGCCTTTCTTTTGAACTTTAAGGTTTTGATCGTTGGAGATTTTGCAGGTTCAAGAGATAAGTATGACAAGATGATAGAGGAATATGGGATAGGGCAATATCTTTCCATCACAGATGAGTTTCTTCAGATACCTGAGGTGGAAAAATATTTTGCTGCTTCGGATATGGTGGTCCTTCCTTATGAATCGGCTACTCAAAGCGGAGTTATCCAGATAGCCTACAGTTTTGAAAAGCCGGTCATAGCCACAAGAGTCGGGGGACTGCCTGATGTGGTAATAGACTGCGTTACAGGATATCTGGTCAATCCCTTAAAGCCAAAGGAAATAGCGGATTCTATTGTTGACTATTATAAAAATAATAGATATGAAAAGTTCAGGGAAGGAATAAAGAAGGAAGCCTACAGATATTCCTGGGACAGAATGGAAGAGGTGATCAATTCTCTTACAGCTTTTGGAATAGAAGAAGTAAAGGAAGATACAACGGAATAAATAATGAGAGAGATTGAAGGCAGGTTAAAAAAACATATAGAGGAGCTGACTGAGAGATATCCGGCTTTGGAGGGTGCAAAGGAGAGCATTATCAAAGCTTACCTGATAATGGAGGAAAATTACGAGAGAGATGGAAAGCTGCTGATAGCCGGAAACGGAGGCTCGGCAGCAGATGCAGAGCATATAGCCGGGGAACTTATGAAGAGATTTCAAAGGGAAAGACCCATACCAAAGGATCTATCCGACAGGCTTATTGGGATAAATGAAGCTATAGGGTCAAAGCTTTCAAAAAATCTTGAAAGACCTCTTATGGCTGTGCCTTTGACTGCCCACGAAGCTCTTACAACTGCGTATATTAATGATGCTGATGGACACGGTGTCTTTGCCCAGCAGCTCTATGGCTATGGAAGAAAGGGAGATGTTTTTCTTGCCATATCAACCTCGGGAAACAGTATCAATATTCTGAATACCGCTGTGCTGGCCAGGGCTTTAGATATAAAGGTAATTGCTCTTACAGGAGAAAATGGTGGAGAGCTTATGAAGTATGCTGATGTATGTGTCAGGGTACCGGAAAAAGAAACCTATAAGATACAGGAACTGCACCTCCCTGTTTATCATGCCTGGTGTATGATGCTGGAGGATCATTTTTTCTGCTGATAAGCCGGTGAGAGTTTTTATCAGTCCTATTCAGGGATGATCTGATATAATTTTTATGTTTTTTAATATAAGAATTGGATTTATATAGTATAATAGGAGCATAGAAATGTTCCGATCTTTAAAGGAAGGATCCGATAAAAGGGAGGTCAGATGAGAATGGATAAGCTAACACTTATAATACCCTGTAAAAAAGAGGATTATGAAAGGATGACTCAGAATTTTTCTGACTATTTTGAGTTTTTTCCTATAAAGGAGATCATTCTTATAGGATCTCTTTCCTTATCAAAAGTTCTTGATAAGGAAAGAGAAGAGGGAAAGTTTGGTGACCTTCCTGTAAGGTTTTTGGATGAGGAAGAGCTTGTATCCTATGACAAAATGGTAAAGGCTGTTGAGGATCATCTTGCGGAAAAGGGTTATAAGATCGATAAAAGCTCAAGGCTTGGATGCTATTATCAGCAGTTTTTGAAAATGAAGTATTCTGAGATCTGTCAGGATGAATATTATATGACCTGGGATATAGACACGATCCCTTTGAGAAAAAAAGAGATCTTTGATGAAAAGGGACATCCTTATTTTGATATGAAAAATGAATATCAGCCCGGGTACTTTAAGACAATAGAAAAGCTTTTAGGTCTTAAAAAGATGATAAATAAGTCCTTTATCTCCGAGCATATGGTTTTTAAAAAGGAGTATATGAAGGAGATCATTGACATCATAATGAAGTATCCCGTAAAGGGAGAAAGCTTCTATGAGAAGATTATGTATTCCATAGATCTTGATAATTTAAAGCTGGGCTTTAGCGAATTTGAAAGCTATGGAACCTATGTAGGGATGAAGCATCCGGAAAGCTATAAGCTGAGGGAGTGGTATTCCCTTAGAAAGGGTGGATTTTTTACCACGAGCGACAAGCTTGACGAGGCTACAAAAAGCTGGCTTGCCGGAAGCTTTGACGCCATTACCTTTGAGGCTTATAATTCCATAAATCCCGAGCTTGAAGAAATGTTTAATAATGATGAATACAGAAATGGCTTGAGCGCAATGGAATTTTATAAGATCGCTCTTGAGGGCGGACTCTTTGGCGTATTTACAGAAGAGGGGCTTATAAAGGACGATCTGTATACAAGATGGCCCTATTGAGTAAGGACCGTATCCCTCGTAATTTACAGTAAACATGCGGGATTTTCCCGGGCTTTGGAAAAGTATCAAAAAAAATAAAAATTTTGCTTGCAAAATAGAAATAATATGGTTATAATAATTTTTGCGGTGCTGAAATCGTAATAGGCTCAGATAGCTCAGTTGGTAGAGCAGAGGACTGAAAATCCTCGTGTCGCTGGTTCGATTCCGGCTCTGAGCATGCAGGTGTGGTTCAATGGTAGAACACCAGCCTTCCAAGCTGGATACGTGGGTTCGATTCCCATCACCTGCTCTAATATAAAAGGCTCCTGGTTTTACCAGGGGCCTTGTATATTAGAGAAGGCGAGACCTCGAACCCAAGGGTTCGAGTCTCGCCTGTCGGCTCGGTCGGTTCGTAGCATGCGGTCCACCGGACCGCACTCACCCCATCACCTGCTCTAACAAAAGCTCGCCTGTCGGCTCGGTCGGTTCGTAGCACGCGGTCCACCGGACCGCACTCTTCTCGCCTGTCGGCTCGGTCCGCGCTAAACGCGTGCCACCGGCACGCAGCGCCCCATCACCTGCTCTGGCAAAGACACCCCTGGTTTTACTGGGGGCCTTTTCTGTTAGAGCATTTTCTTAATTTAAGACTTGGATACGAGTATCAAACTCCATTCGTTTAACACCACAAAAGGTCATCACATATTGCTTCAATAAAGATAAATGATATATAATATTCTAAGTGTTGGGATAAAAATGTATCTTAATGTGAAAATTTATCAGGAAGGTAAAGTATGAAAAATCGATATTTTGGAAAATTTTTAGGAATACTGCTATCTGCTGCTATGCTGGTGTCTATGACCGCAGAACCGGTTATGGGACAGCCGGACAGCAGGCAAAATGATCTGAAGATGACCCTTGGATCAGGGGATATGGGGGAAGGAGCGTCCCCAGGCGAAATAGATGAGCAGACATTGGATGCTAAAGAGACTCTGGAATACACAGAAGGCGAAGCTCTTGTGGTATATCACTCCACCCTTTCCTCTGATTCAGGCGAAGAAATATCTTCTATAGAGGAAGATGAATATTCCATAACGGACCTTGGCTTTAAGGCAGATAAAATATGGAATTTGGCTGTGCCTGAGGATAAGGCAGTAAGTCCTTTAAACTTTGATCCTATAGAGGAGCTTGCCGGTGATGATGATGACAAGGTACACGATTCCAATACGGATGATGTCCGGATCGCTCTTGTAAAGTCAGATGATCTGTCAACTGAGGCTCTGGTGGAAAAGCTCAATGCTTTAGACTGCGTTGAGGTTGCAGAACCCAATTATATCTTTCAGCCCTTTGAAGAGATATCAGAGAGTGGGGATGTTTCCGACGAGGGGACGACAAGTGAAGATGTGATCCTTGCAAATGAGGCTGAAGAGATAGCAGCTATTGAAACAGAAGAAGCCGCCGGCAGTGTACCGGAAGATCTGATGTATCAGCTCTTTAAAGATGCAGATCAGAAAGATTATGATGAATTTTATCATAACCAAACGGAAGCTGAAACTGTATCAGGAACCTTTAAAAAAGATCCTCTCTACAGATTTCACGGTTATTCCTATGCAAGCGGCAACGGAATAAACTTAAACAAAGCAATTGAAGCGGAAAATGCCGCAGAAAGTCTGTCTGATAACGTAGTTGCTGTGATCGATACAGGTCTTGATTATAATAATCCTGACTTAGTGGATAATGTATGGTGGGATGAAGATAACCTTATGGGACACGGAAGAATATGCGGTATGGACTGTGTTACGGGTGAATATGACCCCATGCCCTACGATGGCCTGGATAACTGTCACGGAGTCCATATAGCAGGAAGCATAGCTGCAAGGACCGGTAACGGTATCGGAGTTGCGGGAGTTGCAGGAACCGGCCATACCAAGGTCATGGGACTTAAAGTCATGCATCCGTCAGGAGGCGGATATTCTCTGTCAAGTCTGGTGGAAGCATATAATTTCATTCTTGAAGCAAAAAAAGCAGGTTATAACCTCGTTGCGGTAAATAATTCATGGGGAAATGGTAATCATATTACCAAATACGACAGTGTCCTTAATTATATCATCACACAGGCCGGAAGAGCCGGTATCCTGACCTTTTTTGCTGCAGGAAACTCAAATACGGAATTTAAATACGATTATGAGTCACAAAATGTAGAAAACCCTTATATAGTAGTTGTTTCGTCATCCGATGCCAATAACCATATCTCTCTTTATTCTTCCTACAGCGAGTATTATTCGGATGTGGCCGCTCCGGGCAGCAGGATCTTATCCACCATGGCTACATCCAGTACATCTTCCTACAGAACAGTCACCACCTGGAACGGTGTCAGTTCGGATACCCTATTTTCAGTAGTGAGTGCAGATGACTGGAAGGAAAAAGTTTTCATTGATTCTATCAAGGTATTAAGCTGTAATGAGGGGGAATATAAAGAAGTTCTTTCTACAGCTGATCTTGAAGAATATAAGGTTACGCTGTCTAAAGGCAAAGAGGGGCAGCCGCAATTTACCTTCGATTCTGATATTATAAAAAATAATAATAAAAAACCTTTGATCAAATTGCAATACAGGATCAAAAATCCATTCTATAAAAAAAGCGGTCTGACCCCTTCGGATTACTCCTATATCACCGATATACATTCGGTCTTTGATGAAGGACAGGGCGACCCTGTATTAGGTGTCCAGGCAAATACCTTTATAAATGATGGATCAGGTTCTGACCAGGTGGCCGAATCTGTGTCTGACGTAGGCTGGAATGCTACTGAATCAAAGACCTTTGCAGACCTTTATACCGATGATGAATACCTGACGGTAACCAATGATATTTATGCTATAAAGACAAATAACTACAGGGATTATGAGCTGAATGATGATCTTTTGCATACCGTAAGGCTCAACGGCTTCAGTATAGGAAAGACCACTGATTGCCACAAAGATACAGAATCCGATTTTGCTCCCTACGATTATATGACAGGAACCTCTATGGCTACTCCCGTAGCTGTGGGAATGGCAGCTGAGATAGCTTCCCTTTATAATATCACCGATGCTTTGGAACTCAGGGGAAGGGTAATCGGTGGTACTGAAAAACTGTCAGAAAATAAGTATGTACACACGGATCCAATGCAGGATAATAAGCAGATCACACACAAATACTGTGATATGGTGGCATCAGGCGGAAGGGTTACCTTTGATAAAATGCTAAACGATGATATTTCCGATTACAATGCCAACATCTGGTCAGTGGATGTGGTAAACGGTGATACTATATATGTTAACGGATACGCTTTAAAGGATGCTTCGATTGAAGTGGACGGTATATCCATAAATGATCCGACGACAGATGACAGATATATAAGCTTCAAGGCCGGCAGCAACCTTATGGATGGCAAGAGGCACAAATTTATAGTAACTGATGCCGAGACAGGCAGAACCTACAAAGCAGAACTTGTAATACCTCAGGTTATCAGTGAAAAGACAGTCTCCCTTAATTTTGTATGCGGCCTGCCTGATGGAGCCGAAACGCCGGAAAACGACTGCATCTTTGAATCTTCTGACCACCTCTACTATGGAGACGGAAACGGTGAATACCTTTACAGCAAGCAGACGGTATCAAGCGATGCCTGGACTAAGCTTAAAGCACCGGGAAGGGCCTTTACGAAAGATAAAGAACCCGGTAAGTCATACAGCTGGGTAGATATCAGGTATTTCTATTCGGATGGCAGTATATATGCTGTATATAGTGATGCGGTAAGTAAAGGATCTGAAAACGGCAATGTAAACATGTATATAAACCGTTATGATGTTTCATCTGACAGCTGGGAGGGATACAAGACTATCATGTCTGATGAAGATGCGGCTCTTACGGCTTCT
>JAILBX010000199.1 GCA_024680675.1 Lachnospiraceae bacterium
TATTTATTGACAAGCTCAAATCTCTAATATATAATTAACGTTGCGTCACAAAAAGGCGTTAGCGGGGTGTGGCTCAGCTTGGCTAGAGCGCCTGGTTTGGGACCAGGAGGTCGCAGGTTCGAATCCTGTCACCCCGAGAGAACTATTTGACCTGTGTCCGTAGCTCAGCTGGATAGAGCAACGGCCTTCTAAGCCGTGGGTCGGGGGTTCGAATCCCTTCGGGCACGTTATCTGAAAAGCTTCCTTGAAGCGCAGATATAATGACTGTTTTACAGTTGATATTGAGAGCCTTGTATACTTATTTATTTACAATTGCTTCTCAACGACCGCTTAGGTTGACATGGTGGGTATGGCGCAGTTGGCTAGCGCGCCAGATTGTGGCTCTGGAGGCCGAGGGTTCGAGTCCCTCTATCCACCCTTATTTTTAGGGCTATCGCCAAGCGGTAAGGCACAGGGTTTTGATCCCTGCATTCGCTGGTTCGAATCCAGCTAGCCCTGCTATATGGGACACTAGCTCAGTCGGTAGAGCACTTGACTTTTAATCAAGTTGTCGCGGGTTCGATTCCCGCGTGTCTCAGGAATGTATTTCCCGGTATTTACGGTTCAGGCACTGATAAATACCGGGATTTTTTTATATTTTTAACAAGCTTAAATTGTCGCTTTAAGGCTTATATTTAAAAAAAATCTGCCCAAGATTTGCACCATGGGTAATCTCACTGTTTTGACAGAGTTTTTTACAAAGCAAAAAATATCCGGCAGATGGTGATCATTCTGCCGGATCTTTTATCATATCTTATAAATAATTCTCTCTTATTCTGCCTTAGCTTCCTCTTTTTCGCCTTCAGCTGCTGCTTCCTCAGCAGGCTCCTCTTCAACTGCCTTACGTGATACGGTTACTGTTACTATAACTGCCTCAAGGTCTGTATGAAGTGAAAGCTTTGGATTCTTAGCTATGTCAAGATCCTTAACATGGATGGTGTCTCCGGGCTTTAAGGATGAAACATCAAGAACAACCTTGTCTACAAGATCTGCAGGAAGAGCGCTGTATGAAACCTCGCTGATCTCATGCTGAAGTATTCCTTCCTTAATATCATCTGCGCCTTCTACAACTATCTCGGCAACACTCTTAACAACCTCATCGCTTACAAGAGCCTGGAAGGAGATCTCCATTGCATTTCCCTTCAGGAACTCATATTCTATCTCTTTGATAAGAACCATCTGCTTCTTACCGTCTTCCATCTCAAGAGTTATCTTTGAACCTTTATTATTATCCTTTAAAAGCTTGTTTACATCAGATTTTTCCATAAGAAGGGGAATAGAATCCTCGATCTTCTTTCCGAAAAGGCTGCCTGTTACATATCCTTCCCTTCTTAACTTCTTTGCTTTTACCGATAAGTCTCTGTTTTTTGTCTTTAAGGTATCCATTTATCTTTTCCTCCAAAACTAAAATTTTTACTACTATATAATTCTAACCCATATAAAATGCATTTCAATGGTAATCATTCACAAAAAAGCTTCCAAATCCCCTTAATTATTGTAGCGGATTCTTAAAGCTAAAGGTATAATGATAAATGGGTTTAAAAAATAAAAGCCCGATCAGGCCTGCCCGGATAAGACTTTTATATCTGATACTACTACCCATTAAATATAAGGAAGCAGCCATTCCCCCTTAAAGGCCGGAAAGCATAAGCTTCCGAAAAATAAGGAGAATACAATGAGAAGAGCAGGAATACTCATGTCTGTTTCATCCCTTCCCTCGGAATACGGGATCGGTTGCTTTTCAAAGGAAGCTTACGATTTTGTGGACATGCTTAAGGAAGCGGGCCAGAGCATATGGCAGATACTTCCCTTAGGACCCACAAGCTATGGAGACAGCCCCTACCAGTCTTTCTCTACCTTTGCAGGTAATCCCTACTTTATAGATCCAAAAAAGCTCATAGCCAAGGGCTATATAAGCAAAAAAGAATGTGACAGCTACGATTTCGGAAATGATCCGGAAAAGGTTGATTACGAAAAGATATACAAGTCAAGGTTCAAGCTGCTGAAAAAAGCCTTTAAAAATTTTGATCAGACTGACAAGGCCTTTACTGTTTTCGTAAAAAACAATTCTGCCTGGCTTGAGGACTATGCTCTTTATATGGCAATAAAAGCCTCCTTTGACAGCGTAAGCTGGCAGGACTGGGATGATGACATCCGTTTAAGAGAAGAAGGAGCCCTTAAAAAATACAGAGAAAAATATAAGGATGAGGTTAAATTCTATGAATTTATCCAGTATGAATTTTATGAGGAATGGTCTGAGCTTAAGAGCTATGCTCATTCAAAGGGGATAAGCATAGTCGGTGATATTCCCATTTATGTTGCTCTTGACTCCTCCGACTGCTGGGCAAACCCCGAGCTCTTCCAGTTTGACGAGGATCTTCGGCCCATAGCGGTTGCCGGCTGTCCTCCCGATGCCTTTGCGGCAACAGGCCAGCTGTGGGGAAACCCCCTTTACAAGTGGGAGCTTCACAAAAAACAGAATTACAGCTGGTGGATGGAAAGGCTTAAGAACTGCTTTGAGCTCTATGATATAGTAAGAATAGACCATTTCAGGGGCTTTGACGAATACTACTCCATCCCCTTCCCTGCTGAAAATGCGGTAAACGGAAGCTGGGAAGCGGGACCCGGCTATGAGCTCTTCAAGGTTATGAAGGAAAAGCTTGGAAAACAGAATGTTATAGCTGAGGATCTTGGTTTCCTTACTCCTTCAGTTATAAGAATGGTAAAGAAAAGCGGTTACCCGGGCATGAAGATACTTCAGTTTGCCTTTGACTCAAGGGAGGATTCCGACTATCTTCCCCATAACTATTCTTCCAACAGCGTGGTCTATACGGGAACCCATGATAATGACACTACCCTAAGCTGGTACTTAAGCCTTCCTGCCAGGGATAAAAAGTGTGCTGACGACTACCTGGATATTCCAAAAGCCGTGAAAAAAAATGATATTCCCTGGTACTTTATCAGAGCAGCCTACTCAAGCGTATCAGACCTTGCGGTCATCCCCATGCAGGATATTCTTTCTCTTCCGGGAAAGGCAAGAATGAACTATCCCTCCACCTTAGGGGGAAACTGGGAGTGGCGCATGAAGCCTCTTGCCTTTACAAAAGCAAGACAAAAAAGACTTTTAAAGCTTACAAAAACATATAGACGCTTGCCTCAGTGACCTAACTAATGTATACTTGAATATGATGAAACTGATATCTATATAGGGGCATGCCATCAGATGTCCTGATAAGGAGGAAAAAATATGAGATTCATGATAAAGGATACCATCAGGGAATGCAGTATCATAGAAAGAAGCAAAAGTATAATAAACATTCACTGTGTAGATGAAACCCAGTATGAAATAGACTGTAAGACAGTGGAAGGTGCAAAGGAGCTTATGAATAAGATCTACAAGAGCGGACTGGTGGATCCGGAAGATAATGACCTCTATTATATAGATACCTTCAACTGTGAAAGAAAAAAGATCACTAAATAAAGATATATTCAAATAAATCTCCTATTTAAAAAGGGCCTTAAAAAGCCCTTTTTTTCATATCTTATTTTCATCCTCTTATTCGTATCTCAAAGCATCTATGGGATTCATCTTGGCAGCCTTATTGGCCGGATAGTATCCAAAGAATACCCCTATAGCCATGGAAAATCCTATGGAAACCACTATGCTTACCACAGAAGGATAGGCTGTGTATCCCAAAAGCTTTGCTCCAAGTGCTCCTCCTGCAACTCCGACTACTATTCCTATGAGCCCTCCTACCACACATATTACTATGGCCTCTACAATAAACTGGGTTCTTATGGAGCTGTTGGTTGCTCCCAGGGCCTTTCTCGTGCCTATCTCCTTTGTTCTTTCCGATATGGAGACAAGCATTATATTCATAACGCCTATGCCTCCCACAAGAAGGGATATGCCGGCTATTACGGAAATTGCTATGGAAACCTTGGAAAGCATACTGGTCAGGGTGCTGACTAAGGACTCCAGGGAGAAGGTTGTTACTTCAAAGTCCACATTGTTGTGATAATATTTGTCAAAAAACCTTTCTATCCTTGACATAAACATTGAAGGCGTCACATCTGAAGCCAATATAACAGTAAAGCCCGAATAGCCTGAGCTATTATGGGTCTTTTTAAGTACAGAGCTGACAGGTACATACATATCTGTCACCTTATCCTTTGAGGACGTGCTTATATCAAAGGATGAAGCTTCATATTTATATACTCCCACGATGGTGTAAACATAGTATTTCTGACCTATGGTTACCTCTACCTCTTTACCTATGGCCTCGTTATTTTCCCCATTAAAAAGGTTTTCCACAAACTTATCGGAAACAAGAGCCACTGCCTTACCCTTATCATGAGCCCTTTCAGAGAGTCCGTTTCCTGCTAACATTTCTATGTCAGTGGATTTGAAAAAATCCGGATTTACGCCATTTACACTTACATTCGCATAAAGGCTTCCTATGGTGACCTTACCGCTTCCAAGACTTTGCTGAATGGAGATCCCTTCTACCTCCTCAGGAAAGGACTGCCTGAAATCCTCGATCATTTCATCGGTTATCAAGTCCTCTTCCCCGGGCTTCTTCCTTCGATCGGGGTCTTTAAAGGTCATTCCGCTTTCTGTCGTTTCCTCTTCACTTTCCCTTTGGGAAACCGCTACACTTATATTGCTTGCACCCATTGACGACATTTCATCAGTTATGGAATAGGTTAAGGAGTTACCTACCGTAACTATGGCAATTACCGAACCTATACCTATTATTATGCCAAGCATGGTAAGCAAAGCTCTTACTTTGTTGGCAAATAATGATGAAAAAGCAAGGGATATATTCTCAAAAAAAAGCATCATACAGCCTTACCTCTGCCTTTCCTTTCTCCTGTTATCAATCCGTCCTTAAGAGTAAGGATCCTGCCGGTTTCCTCAGCAAGCTCCGGAGAGTGAGTTATTAATATTATGGTCTTTCCCTGTTCCTTGTTGAGCCGGTGGAAAATATCCATTATAAGTCTTCCTGTGGAGGAATCCAGGGCTCCCGTAGGCTCATCCGCCAATATAATGGCCGGATCGTTGGCCATGGCTCTTGCTATGGCAACCCTTTGCTTCTGACCTCCGGAAAGCTCATCGGGCATATGTCTCATACGGTCTCCCATTTCCACCATTTCAAGAAGATCCCTTGCTCTCTTTGATCTGATACTCCTTTTGGTATTGGAATAAAGCATGGGAAGCTCCACATTCTTAAGTGCCGAGGTTCTTGCAACCAGATTATAGGTCTGAAAAACAAAGCCTATCTTTCTGCATCTGATGGCCGAGAGATCCTTATCCTTTGCCTTGAACATATCAACTCCGTCCAGGTCATACTTTCCCTCTGTAGGTCTGTCAAGAGCCCCTATAACATTCATAAGGGTGGATTTTCCGGAACCGGACTGACCAACCACCGCCACAAACTCTCCTTCTTTAACAGTAATATTTATTCCATGCAATACCTCTAACTCATTGGGCCTTCCTATGAAATACCTTTTGATGATATTCTCCATGGTTATTATTGTCCGTCCGGCTTCCTTAATATCGGAAGGCAGGTGTCTTGCCTCCCTCTTCATCTGACTTAAGCTGACGCCTGAGAGCTCTTCCCTGCCATCTTCCGCTTCCGGATCTTTGGTTTTTTCTTTGTCCTCTCCTGCTTCCGGAGCTTTAGACTTTTCTTTGTCCTTTCCTGCTTCCGGATCCTTTGCTTTTTCTTTACTGTCTTCTGACAGAGGAGCTGTGGATACTTCCTCCCCATTTAGCGCCTGATCCTTATGAGTGTCCTCATTTAAAGGCTTTTCATTCTTACTATCAGCTTCTCCTCCAAGATCCTCAGCGGTCTCCGTTATATCTTCAATTATAAGCTTTTTTTCCTTTTTCTTCTTTTTAAACATATCATTTGCCTCTACCGGGGGCCACCGCCGCCGGGACCGCCGCCTCTCTGGTTTGCAAGATCTTCAAAGGTCAGTTCTGCCTTAGCCTCGGTTTCGGGTAAAGCAACCTCAAGACCCTCTTTTATACCATTTCCGGAAATTTCGGTATAATAGTCGCTTTCCATTCCCACAGTAACCGCAACTTCCTTCTTTTCGGGCATAAGGTCTTCAAGCTCCTTCTTATTATCAGACCCTAAGCCAAAAAACTCACTGAAGCTGAAGCCCTTCTTCTCTTCCGGGGCTGCAGCCTTTGTTCCACTGTTAGGGATAACAACCTTTTTATCTGAATCATCATATACATATATAAAGCTCTCTCCGGCTTCATTTTCATATATGGCATCATAGGGAACAGTTAACACGCCCGAACGCTCTTCCAAAACGATACTCAGCTTGGCAGTCATTCCAAGCTTCAGTCTTTCATCAACATCAATGATCTTTATCTTCACTGTATATGTGGCATCGGAGGCTGAGGATGATGCAGCAGATGAAGTGGAAGTAGTCGTTGTTGAATTTGTGCTTTCGCTTCCTGTTGCTGTAGGCGCGATCTCATCAACTATTCCTTCAAGCTCAGTATCTCTGGTGGCATCAGTCTTTATAACCACTCTTTGACCCAGCTTGACCTCAGGTATATCATACTCATCGATCTCAGTTGTAACAAAATAGGAGTCGGTATTCTGAATAGTTGCTATGGTTCCGCTGGTAAAGCCATTTCCCTCCTGCACGTTAACGCTTGTTACAAGTCCCGATACCGGAGCTACGATCTTGTAATCAGACAGCTTTTCCTTATAGTCCCTAAGCTCCCTTTCAAGTTTGTTTGTAGAATCACTTGCTTGCAGATTATTTTTATTATAGGTATCAGTTGAATTTGCCAGAGTATTTGATCCCTTATATATTTCATTCTGAAGTGCCTGATTGGCATCAGCCAGATTTTGCTGGGCAGTTTCCTGAGCCTTATAAGCCGCTGCTATCTTGTCTTTGTAGAGCTCATCAGCCTGCTCCTCTGTAAGCTCATGGGAATCTATCTTTGCCTGTTTATCTCTTTTCAGAGAGCCATATTCATCACAGGCTTCATAAAGAGTCTTTTGAGCTCTCTCTACCTTAGTCTGAAGCTCTTTTATTGTTATTGCCTCAGTCCCATAGCTGTAATAGTATTCTCTTTCATTACCGCCGCTATCGATCTGCTGTACACTTTTGCTTTCCGCTATATCAGCCTCCAGATCGGAAATAGATCTGTTAATGCTGTCCATAGTAAAGGACACTATGACATCACCGGCCTCGACGTAATCTCCAACCTCCACGTTTACATGCTCAACCTTGGTATTACTCAAGGCAGCGGATACTGTTCTTTTAGACTCGCTAATAATAGTTCCCGTTGTGGCAATAGTGCTCATAAGATCTCTTTTTTCAACCAGGGTACTTTCTTTATTTTTGGCCATATTTTCCAAATTTGCCGCTCTTTTTACCACCGTATAGCGCTTATAGCCCAAAAAGGCAACAATAGCGATCAAAAGCAGGATCAAAGGCACTTTAATTTTACTTAAAAGCTTTCCCACAACCGAAGCCGGATTTTTAGAACTCTCCATTAAATCATCCTCCAAATTTTTCGACGTTCCCTTGTTTCCCTTAATTCTTTAAAGCATAAACCATTTCAGGAAGAAGCTGTTTCTTTCTACTCATTACATCAGGCATATCATAAACCTTTTCCCTGATCATATTATATGGGAGATTTTTCTCAGATCGAAAGCCTGTTGTCAGAAGGATACTGTGCTCCTTCAAAACATTGGTGATCATTACAACTGCCCAGTCAAGCTTCTCTTCTTCCCGGATATTTTCAAGTATTTCAAGATAGGTATCTCTGTAATCCTCAATATCATTCAGGGTGGTAACCTCACACTGACCTATACCCATATTAACACCCTCTTCTGTGTACTTCTTAAAGTCAGAAAGGATAGCGGCCTTAGGTTCCCTGCTGGCAAGACTTTCAACATGGCTGAACATTTCATTACCAAACTCATTTATATCCACCTGACATATGGTTGCCAAAGCCCCTGCCGTATTAACATCCACAACTGTGGTTGTAGGACTCTTAAGGATCAGAGTATCGGATATAAGTCCCGTAAGCATTACCTTTGCCGTATATTCATCGGGAATTATCCTGTGTCTTAAAAAGGACTGATAAACTATGGTACAGGTGCTTCCCACAGGCTCGGTATCAATAAATATGGGAAGACTTGTTTTTGAAGCATCCAGTCTGTGATGATCCACGATCTCAACTATCGTTGCTGTTTCGATGCCGGGAATGGACTGTCTTGCCTCATTATGATCCACAAGTATCACCTTATAGGAGGGAGCCTTCAAAAAGCACCTTCTTGTAACGTAGCCTGCAAACTCATCCCCGTCAAAAACCGCAAGACCTCTTTTCTTAAAGCTTGTTATAAGACTTTTAGCCTCTTCAAACAGATCCGTAAGCTGAACAGAATCCTCCTTTATTCTAAGGAGCTCCCTTATTTTGGGTACATCGGCTATGGCACCCTCAGTTCCCAGCTTATGCATAAACCACCAGGATATATCATCCACACTCAAAAGACCTAAAAACTTTCCCTTGTCATATATGGGAATTACCGAAGGATTAACTGTTTTATAATGCTTTGCAAGGGAAGTAAGGGGCATATCAGCCTCAAACTTTTCCTCCGGAATAAGCATTACATCAGACACCTTAGGATAAACATTTCTCATATAAACCGGTGCTTTAATGGAAAGAGCGCTTAAAATTGCCTTTGTACTGTTGCTTAAATGTCCCGGCCTTACCGGAATATATTCATTTTCTTCATCGATCCGGTTTTTCAAAACCGAATATGCATAGGCGCTGCATATACTGTCAAGATCCGGATTTTTGTGCCCTGTTATAAATATTTTCCCCATATTATTCCTTTCCCAAACAAAAAAAGAGTCTATAACCACAACTACCCCATTCTTAAAGATAGTCGCGATCATAACCCCCTCAGTCATATTATTATTTCATCACACCCATTTGACCTACCAGTATAACGATTCTTAAATACCTGGACCAAATGCTTGCCTGCTTATCCCGATAGCACGCATCTGAAATCCTCAGCGTAGCCCGCTACGCCTGTGTTTTCAGATACGCACTCTCGGGCAAGCATACTTCGCATTAGTCCAGTTATTTTGCGATCGTTATACTAGGCTGCAATGATCACCTCTGTCTGCAGAGATCCTTGAACCTATAGCCTCCAAGCTTTTTTTTAGTATCTCTATGCCCTCTGCCCCTTCCAAACCCCCGGACAGCTTATTATCATAGAGCAAATATTTCTTTCTGACCTTTACCGGTGAAAGATTTGGCATTATAACATTGGCTCCTGCCATTATTCCAAGCTCTCTGCCCTTTTTTGCTATCGTTGCAAGTGCAGTGGTTGAGGGAAGTAAAACCTTTGGAAGCATAAGCCTTATTATTCCAAGTAAAAATAGCGTTTCCTTAAGGCTTCCGTTTTTTTCCTCCTTAAAGGGAGTATCCTTGTGGGCTATAAAGGGGCCTATTCCTACCATATGGGGCTCAAACTTTTTAAGAAAGATAAGATCCCTTGCAATATCCTCTCTTCTCTGATCTGGAGATCCCACCATAAAGCCGGCTCCCACCTGATATCCTATCTCTTTAAGATCATAAAGACATCTCATTCTGTTATCATAGGACATTTCTTCAGGATGAAGGCTTTTGTAGTGCTCCTTTCCTGCAGTTTCATGCCTTAATAAATACCTGTCTGCACCGGCAAGATAGTAGGCCTTGTAGCTTTCATAGGATTTTTCTCCTATGGAAAGGGTAACTGCGGAATCCGGCCAGCTCTCCTTTATAGAGGAGACCAGTCTGCAGATATGATCATCATCATAATAAAGATCCTCCCCTCCCTGCAGTACAAAGGTCCTAAAGCCAAGGTCATGTCCTCTGTCAACACATTCAAGGATAGCTTCATCAGATAATCTGTATCTGTCCGCCTTTATATTATCCCGTCTTATCCCGCAGTAATAGCAGTTGTTTTTGCAATAGTTTGTAAATTCTATAAGACCTCTTATATATACCTTATTGCCATAGTATTTTTCTTTTACTGTCCTTGCTTTTTCAAAAAGATATTCAGAAAGGTCATCACTTATATTACTAAGCAAAAGGACCCATTCATCCATCTTAAGCTCATTTCCCGATCCTATAAGATCGATCAGACTGTAAAGCTCTTTACTGTCAATAAAGCCTTCCTTATTTTCCATTCTGTCTCCTATAAGATCAAGATATCATCCCAATAAAGATCAGTTAAACATTAATGCTTATTATATAAACATGACAGTGCAAAGTCAATTTGCAAAATCCCTGTAAGATCAGATCTCTCCTCTCCTGCTGTCTTCTATCCTGCATTCTCTTAAGAACCTGGATTCCTGCTTCTTATAATCATCAGCCTTTCTTCCAAGAAGGTATACCCTCCCATCGTCCGTAACATAACCTATAATTTAACGATGCACCCCCTATATAATAGGAAGGGGGTGCATTTCTGCATCGGTCTGTTTATTTACTTCTTTATATAAATAGAAGACTCCGGCGAATAATACTGGAGTCTTCCTTTGATATCGGTTTATTTTTTTAAATATGTATTTTAAATTCGAATCTGATGCAGCGTTTAATATCTGCTGTTTATGGAAGTTCATAATCAGCAAGATGAAACCTCTCTTCGCTCACCAGCATACATTCAATGCCACAGCTGGCAAAGCACCGAATCAATTCTTGCACAAACACCG
>JAILBX010000265.1 GCA_024680675.1 Lachnospiraceae bacterium
TAAAGAACAAGCAGATATAATACAAACATAGACAAGAGCAAGAGACAAAAAGAAAAACTAATCAGAAAAGTTGATCAAGATTTCTGAAATCTAAATTTAAGATAAGGAGGTACGGTCCACCAGTAAATTAATAATTTTGCAGGTCATCCAGTCAGATCTGACAGTAAAAGAAAATTAATGATTAAAGTTCGGAAGGGTTTTGAATCCGGGATTTTGATCGAGGTAACAGCTGGCAGAGGCTTTAGTGTTCATTGTGTCGGAAGTAGATCTTCCACTTGTTAGAAGGAGTAGCTTCCCGGGAGATTAGCTTTAATCTGATGAGAAAAGAATGAGAAGCGAAGGAATTATAAGCGTGTAGATTGAAAATTGAATATGGATATAAAGCTGAAGCTTGAGATGTAGCGAAGGTGGGAACCTTAGCGAGATTCAGACCAGGGTGAGCAGGTGCATAACCCGGGTAAATAATTAAAGGTTTAAATTTTCTCAAGAGGTTAAGTGCAGAGAAGTCGGAAAGGCGACTTTTATGAGATAGTAAGAAGGTGCTTAACAAAAGGACATGCGAAGAAAAGCAGGGTACAGGATCAGAGAATCCATAAGATGTACGTGAAATGAAGGAGTCCGAGTGCTTGAAAAAACTGAATACAGCTAATAGTGTGATGACACTTTAAAGTTGACATAGATTGCACTTTAACTTGGATGGGAAGATTTAAATTTGAAAGGTAGGTATAGACCCTTGGATATTGAAATAGCACAGTAGGGGCGGGTGTTAAACGAAAAGTTTGGCATCCGCTCCTATTTTTTTGTCAAAAGCATAGTCATCTATGATATAATTTCTTATGTATCTTTGATACAGGTCTTTTAAGAGTCCTTACAAAAATGGAGAGGTAGAGCTTATGAAACTTACATTTGTCGGTGCAGATCATGAGGTTACGGGTTCTTGTCATTATCTTGAAGTTTCCCAAAAACATATTCTGGTGGATTACGGAATGGAGCAGGGAATTAATGTTTATGAAAATGTTCCTCTTCCTGTTGAAGCCTCTTCCATTGATTATGTTTTTTTAACACATGCTCATATTGATCATTCAGGTTTGCTTCCTCTTTTGTATGCAAAGGGCTTCAGGGGTCAGATATTTGCTACCAAGGCTACAAGTGAGCTGGCGTCAATTATGTTGAGAGACAGTGCCCACATACAGATGTTTGAAGCTGAGTGGAGAAACCGTAAAGCAAAAAGATCCAAAGATGTCCAGGGATATGAACCCTTGTATAATATGCAGGACGCAGATGGAGCCATAAGATGCTTTGTTCCCTGCCCCTATGATAAAATAATAGATATATGTGACGAAATAAAAATAAGATTCACTGATGTGGGTCATTTGCTTGGCTCTTCGGCCATTGAAGTCTGGATGACAGAGGATGAGCTTACAAAAAAGATTGTTTTCTCCGGAGATGTGGGAAATTATGCCCAGCCCCTTATAAAAGATCCGGCTCATGTTAAGGAAGCTGATTATGTATTGATCGAATCCACTTATGGGGACAGACTGCATAATGCTGACAGGGTAGACTATGTAAAAGAGCTGTCGGAAATATTGCAAAGAACCTTTGACAGGGGCGGAAATGTGGTAATTCCTTCATTTGCGGTAGGAAGGACTCAGGAGCTCTTATACTTTTTCAGACAGATAAAACAGGCGGGACTTGTTAAGGGACATGAGAATTTTAAGGTATATGTGGATTCTCCTCTTGCTGTTGAAGCAACAAATATATTCAGTAAAAATATAGAGGAGTGTTTTGATGAGGAGGCTCTGGAGCTTGTTCACCGGGGAATAAATATTATGTCTTTTCCGGGGCTGAGTCTGACCATAACAAGTGATGAATCAAAGGCAATAAATTTTGATGATGAACCTAAGGTTATAATATCCGCTTCCGGTATGTGTGAAGCAGGCAGGATCAGACACCACCTGAAGCATAATCTGTGGAGGGACGAGTGTACGGTTTTATTCGTCGGCTATCAGGCCATCGGGACATTGGGAAGAGCCCTTTGCGATGAGGTTAAGGAAGTAAGACTTTTTGGCGAAACCGTTGAGGTCAGAGCAGAAATCAGACAGTTAAAGGGGCTTAGCGGTCATGCAGATAAGAAGGGGCTTACAGACTGGATGCTGGGATTTGAGAATCAGCCGGAAAGGGTGTTTGTCGTTCACGGTGATGACGAGGTTTGTGATATTTTCGCGGACTATCTTAGGGATGAATATGCTTTCGAAACCTATGCTCCTTTTTCTGGTACGGTTTTTGATCTTAAGGAAAACAGGCTGATAAAGGAAAGCAGCGGAGTAAAGCTGGTAAAAAAGAAGAAGCATACCATATCCTCTGTTTTCGAAAGACTTCTTGCAGCCGGACAGAGGCTGCTTGTGGTTATTCAGCATAATGAGGGCGGAGCAAATAAGGATCTGGCTAAATTTGCCGATCAGATCAATTCACTGTGTGATAAATGGGACAGATAGGAGATTATAATAATAATGAGCTATGCTGATGATGTTTTTATAAATATGTGTAAGGATATTCTTGAAAACGGATGTAGTACAGAAGGGGAAAAGGTCAGACCCAAATGGGAGGACGGCTCCTTTGCCTATACCATAAAAAGGTTCGGGGTGGTAAACAGGTACGATCTGAGTAAGGAGTTCCCTATAATAACTTTACGGAAAACTGCCTTAAAAAGCGCTACTGATGAAATGCTGTGGATATGGCAGAGAAAATCGAATAATGTTAAGGATCTTTCTTCTCATATATGGGATTCATGGACTGATGAGAATGGTTCCATCGGAAAAGCCTATGGATATCAGATGGGTGTTAAGCACAAGTACAGAGAAGGAATGATGGATCAGGTGGACAGGGTCATATATGATCTGAAAAACAATCCCTTTAGCAGGAGAATAATGACAAATATGTATGTACACAGTGATCTTAATGAGATGAAGCT
>JAILBX010000049.1 GCA_024680675.1 Lachnospiraceae bacterium
TCACCAGTCTGCTATATCATTTATACCTGAAAACATTCCCGCAAATATTTTATCTTCTTCACTCTCTTCTACTTTCTTTTTAGCTTCTTTTTTAGGCTCTTTTTTAGGAGCTTCATTTTTGTTTGATAAACCTGACTCCTCTACATCCTGAATCCTGGATCCTATATCCTGCTTGGGAATCTGTTCCCAAGCTCTCCTTTTATATGATAATATTTCATCCTGAATATCTTCTATATCCCTAAGTATTGGCATATCAGATACCGTTACAGAATTCTTTATTATCATCTTTATAAGAGCGGATATCTTAATACCATTTGTTTCGCAAAATATATCCATCTTATCTCTTATGGTGTTAGATAAATATATCCCACAATTACCTGTAGTTACGGGAACTTCCTTAATACTGCCTATATTTAAATACTTGCCTGTATCAAGATAATATTCAAGCATAAAAGAGATATACTCAGACAAAGAAACATCCTTTGTCTGAGATATAAGTCCTGCAAGTATAGTGTCTTTTTTAGATAATCTTACTCCTATATGGGGCATTATTTCTTACTTAACTCTACAAAATGTGATAAAACCTTATATGATCCCACAGCAATCGCATAATCAGGACTGATCTTCTCACCCTTAAACTCATAATCGGTAAGTATTACCTTTATCCAGGGACATGAATCCTTAAGAAGCTTTGTTATCTCCTTGTAATAAACCATTCCTGTACCACCGGTTATGATAAGTGTTTTTATATCAAAGAGGTTATTATACATCTCTTTAAGCTCATTTATTAAAGCTTCACAGGTCTTCTTACTCTCTTCAGCAACAAGCTTTGATACATCTAATGTTGCACCCTTTCCATCTACAGAATAATTAAGGGTCTTTGTATTTTCCATGATTCGTTTGATATTTGAAGATGTAATATCTTCCCTGCCATATTCTTCCCTTATCGTCTTTGCCACTGCTTCATAGATATTTCTCATAGCATACTTCTGATCTGATGTACCTCCGTCTACTATCTTTACAGAAGTAAACCTTGCTCTTCCTAATGTTAAATATCCACCATCTATAACGATAGATGGAAGACTTGACTCGGAGAGCATCTCATCAGATTTATCCATTCTTCCCTCATCATCAGAGATAACCCCATATAATGCAGCCAATACCTGTGATGCGTGAGTTATCTTATCTGTTCTGATATCAAAGTTAAACTTTCCCTCGTTTGTCTCTATCGAATACTTATGTTCACCCTTAAGCCATCTTGAGATATATTCCCATTCATGCTCCTCTGCATCGTGAGGAAGAGCTATGCAGACATAAATATCAACAGCCCCTGATTTAAGATCAAAACCGTCTTCCCCTTCCCTAAATACAAGCATCTCACTCTTATCCTGTTTTGCGTATTCGATAAGAGCTTTTGCAATAGCTCCCATTATAAGAACTTCTTTATCAGCGCTCTCAAAGGTTGCAAAGGTATCGGAGATACTTACTCTTTCAAGATCTTCCCTACCCTTTCCTGTTTCATCAAGAAGCCTTGCAGCATACTCCCCTATTAAATGACTCTTGCCGGGAATGTAATTTACCTTAAGATAGGAGTCTTTCTTTTCTCCGATAAACTGGTTTTCCTTTAAGGATGTAATATCAATTACTTCCTTGGGAAATTTAAAGGCATATCCATTGATAACCACCTTTACGGAATCAAATCCGGGATCCACAGCTATCTTAATCTTATTGTCTCTTTCTGCAATCATTTTATCCTCCTTTTGCAAACTTCCAAACCAAGGCAAACATGGTTATAAGCTTGTTTTAATTTGTTGTATAATGTTGTATATTGTTTTACATTGTTATAGTTTGTTGTATATTGTTACTTATTGTTGTATGTTTTTTTTTAAATTACCCCCTATCCCGTGTATATCTGTTTCCTAAAGCGCCCGGTGTGTCAGGATGCAGTAATATATTTAATATTTAAGTGCAAATCCCCCCAAACTTCGTCTTAAGTTTGGAACCTAATGCAAACCACCCCATGTTTGCCTTAAAAAGTTTGGGTTTGGGTTTGGGTTTGGGGCAAACTTGTTTTTGTTTGCCTTAAAAAAGTTTGGGTTTGGGCTTGGGTTTGATATAGGCATTATCCCAAACTTTGAATAGGTTTGCCTTAAAATTTAAGGGTATCCTATCTGTTTTGGATGTTATTTTCTGAAAAAACCAAATAAACCTCTCTTCTTTGACTGTTCTTCAAGCTGCTTTTGTAATGCAGCCTTTTCTTCTTCCAATTCCTTTATCTTTTTATTTATTTCATCATTTTCCGCAAGCTGTTTTACGAGCAGCTCTTTATTTTTGCTGTCAGATTCAGCTAATTCCTTAGCTTTTGTCTCAAGTTCGCTTACCTTGGACTCATAATTTGTCTTATTTTCTTCAAGCTCTTTTTCGTATTTAGCCTTATTTTCCACTATTTCTTTCTCATGGTTTGCCTTATTTTCCTTTATCTCCTGCTCATATTTAGCCTTGTTTTCTTCCAGTTCTTTTTCGTATTTGGCCTGATTATCTTCTATCTGCTTTTCATATTCTTCCTTGCTTACTTCCGGGATCTTATCATAAATCTCATTTAACCTTTTTTCGATAGAATCGAACTTTTCGGTGCTAAATTTAGTAGCTAAGACGTTATTTATTGCCTGTTCGATCATCTCCTCTATCTTTGCAGGACTAACTTCGTTGGAAACTTCTGCAACCTCTGTATCTTGCTCTATAAATGAATTAATAGCCGCCTTTAATGTCAATCCTTCATCCTCTTTCCTCTGGAGGATTTCTTCGATTTTTATAATATCATCCTTGGTAAATAGCATCTGGTCATTATCGTTGCGCTTGACCTTGACAACTTTCCCTATGTTTTTTTCACCCAATATATTTCTTAATCTCTGTGCTGATAATCTCAATATATTTGCTGCTTCCCCGGTCTTAAATGTATAATCGTCTGGATATGAATCTAACGGGGAAATTATATCGCCTTTTACACGTTCAATGTCTCCGTCGTTTTCCATGTTTTTATCTCCCTCAAACTCAAAGTTTGAGTTATTTTCTAAAGTTTCACCATCGTATTCGTTTGAAAATAATGGCATGATTTTCCTCCATGTTTGGGTTGGTTTGGATATTTGTTTTTTTTTAATTAAAACCGATATCAATGTTTTATCCTGTTTTTCAGGTTTGATATCTTTGTCAACAAATGATAGTATAACATATGATAGGTATTACTGACAAGCTTAATTTACATAAATGCAAACTAGTTAATAAGGCAAACTATGTTTGGGTTTGCTCTATGTATTTTCAAACTGATCCAAACTCAAACTATATCTAGGTTGTTTTTTTTTATAAATTTATATCAAACTTATTACAGGTTTGAATCTCTGGTTCAATATATGGCGAGGAGTGATATAAAAAGGTCTATTATCAATTTCCAAACCAAGGCAAACCCAAACCAAGTTTGGATTACATAAATCCAAACCAACGCAAACTCAAACGAGCTTTGGTTTGGATGTTTGAAGGCAAACCTAAGTAAGTTTGCACCCTAACCTCCTGTTTGTATGTTTTTTTTATACTAGAATATATTATTTTATTTATTTATTAGAAGAAAAGCCTGATATTAAACATAAAAGAACGGAAATTAAACAAATATAAACGCTAAAAAAACAATAATTAACGGATAATAAACAAAAGTTAACGGATGGTTATAAAAAAAACTCAAACTTTGGGTTGAAAGATTGACGGTTTGATGTTAAAATCAATCATCAGAAACCCGCAAAGTTTGCGGAAGTTTGCGGAAGTTTGGGTAAGTTTGGGTAAGTTTGGATAAAATTAGAGGAGGAAAAATGCCGGAAATAAATAGGCGGAAACAATATATAATCAAATCCAATACGCTGGTGCAGCAAAGCAAATTTGATCTGACAAAACGTCAGAACTTTATGCTTTTGTATCTTTTATCAATGATAAAGCCAAATGATGAACCGGGAAAAGAATATACTTTCTCCGGTAGAGAATTTAACAGCCTAATGGGTATTAACAGTGATTCTTATACAATTCTAAAAAGGGATCTGAAAAAGATGGCATCTATAACATGGTGGATGGATGCAGAAGAGCAGGGGGAAGATGATATACTGATGCGTTGGTTTGATAAGGTTCACGCAAATAAGGGAAAAGATAGCGTTACAATAACTTTTCATAGGGAACTATATCCATATATCCTAAACTTAAGTGAAACAAAATATTTTACGAAGTTTAAGTTAGGCAGCGTACTGCTTATGAAAAATGTATACACTCCAAGGATATATGAGCTGCTAAAAAGCTATAGTAACAACGAATACTGGGATTTTGAAATAGGAACCGGATCAAAATATGATCTTTGGAGACGTATAGCAGGGGATAATATACCTGAAAGATGGATAAAAAATCATGGAAATTTTGAAAAGCAGGTCCTTGTGCCTTCAAAAGAAGATATAAATAAATATACCGATCTAAAAATTGATTATGAGCTTAGTAAAACCGATTTTTCAAATAACAGATGCGGCAAGTTTGTAAGAGTCAGGTTTTATATCCAGAAAAAGACAGATGGCGAAATCATGATAGCAGAGGAGAGAATAAACAAGGCTTTTGAAAATTATGATAAAACTGTAGAGCCTAAAAAGCTGGAAATCATATTAGATGAACAAAATGTAACGGAAACTGAACAAAAATTAACGGAATTTCCTGAGATTATTGAATTTTTAACCATAAAAGCGGATTGGATTGATGAAAATGGGGCGGTTTTAGCAATAGAAGAAGCAGCAAGACATATTGTTGGAGACGTAGATAGGGCCGACTGGATAACCAGATATCTTGGGCAATATGTTGACTATATTAAGTATTCCAGCTCTAAAACAAGGACTAATATCTTCGCCAGGTTCATGGATGTTGTAAGAAATGACTATTTAAGTTATGGAAATACCCTTAACATGATCCTAAAAAACGAAAAAAATGATAAAAATAACCGTTATGACTATGAAAAAATAGAAAAAATGCTTACAGGTGGAGGAGAGGACTAAAAGCAATAGTTGACATAATGTTTTACGTGAAACCTAATTGAACAAAAAATAACGGCAAACAAACAAAAAATAACGGAAAATTTTTAAATCAAACAAAAAGTAACGGAAACTATAAGATAATTAAACAAAAATTAACGGTTGGAGGAAATATGATAACGGATGTAAGGGGAAAAGATGATAATGAATCCTATCATAAGGCTGTGGCTGCAATGATTGAGAGGGGATATAAAGCAATAAGGGTAGAATGCGAGTCCTGTGGAAGAGAGGGGTTTTGTTTTAGGGATTCTGTGATAAATGAGGAAGGTTATTCTAAATATCCTTGTACAGAATGTGGTGGTAAGATGAAGAAAACTTTGTTATATGAAAAGAACAAAAAATAACGGATACTGATATTATGGTATTAAGAACGGGATGCAAAAGTGTTCTTTTTTTTATATTTTTTATAAGCAGAAAAATGTTTAATTTTAAGTAATCGGGCGGGAATTCTCGGCTATTTATAGCTGAGATGAAAGCCCGCTATTTCATCGTATCGGTCATACTATATGTATTGCGATAAATATAGTATATTATTGACTTTCAACTACACATATTATATACCATATGTATGAGATACGAATACACCCACGCACGAACATGTGTATACAACATCAATTATCATATAGTATGGTGCGTAAAGTACCGCAGGAAAGTTCTTAAACCTGAGATAACCAACAGATTATATGAACTCCTAAAGGCTATCGGTAATGAGAAAGGCTTTACTGTCGTAGATTGCAAAGTAGGCGAGAGTGACCATGTACATTGTTTTGTATCTGCTCCGCCTAAGATATCCGTCACTCAGATAGTAAAATATCTTAAAGGCATTTCAGGTAATACATTATTCAAAGAATATCCTGACTTGCGTAAATATCTGTGGAAAGGACAACTTTGGAACGGTTCATACTTCTGTGAGACAATAGGTTCTACATCAGAAGAGAACATACTCAAATATATCGAAAGGCAGAAGAATTGTCAGTTATGAGCAAATATCAATCGTGGATTCTAAATAAAAGAGAATTAGCTCCTTTGTCAAATGTAATTACATTAGACATGAATGGTTATGTGCGTAGGCATATCTATAATACTTATGAATGTCCTTATTGTCATAAAACAATAACTTGCACTTTAGCAAATAAGTTCGATATTAGAAAATGTAGATATTGTAATCATCCGGTTTCTCCATATAAAGGTGATGTTACGGATATAGTATATTTACCAGAAGGTGTTGAAGATATTTCATGAATAGAGCAATCAAGTACAGAGTATATCCTACAACTGAACAATGTGTACTGTTTGCCAAGACCTTTGGCTGTTGCCGAAAGATCTATAATCTCATGCTTGCTGATAAGATTGAAGGTTATAAAGTGACTGGTAAGTTCCCTACTGTTACACCTGCTAAATACAAGAAAGATTATCCATATCTTAAAGAAGTTGATAGTCTTGCTCTTGCTAACAAGCAGATGGATTTGCAGGCAGCCTTCCGTAATACATTTAGTAAATCCCGTAAAAAGAATAATGGATTTCCTAAATTCAAATCTTCCAAACACAGTCGTAAGACTTACACCACAAATAACCAAAAAGGCACTGTTGCTATAATAGACGACAAGTACATCAAACTTCCCAAGATTGGTAAAGTAAAAGCTATTATCCATCGTGTACCTGATATCAACTGGATTATTAAGTCTGCCACTGTATCACAGGATTCAGATGGCAAATACTATATCTCTGTGCTTTTTGAGTTTGATAATACAATAAATCTTTACATGGCAGATAAAACCAATGCTATCGGATTGGATTACGCTTCTGATGGTCTATATGTAGATAATAACGGTAATGTTGGCACTAACCATAAATATTATCGTGAGAGCCATAAAAAGCTTGCCAAAGCACAACGCAGACTATCACGTATGCAAGGTTCTAAAAAGCATGAGGATAAATCCAACAATTATATAAAGCAACTCCGTAAGGTAAACAAAATTCATAGACATATAGCTAATCAGCGTTTGGATAACCTGCATAAAATATCTACTGAGATAGCCAATCAGTATGATGTTGTTTGTGTAGAATCGCTGAATATGAAGTCTATGTCTAATAAAGGTTTTGGTAACGGCAAGGCTACTCTTGACAACGGATATGGCATGTTTCTATCTATGCTTGAATATAAGTTATCTGATAGAAACAAGTATCTCGTAAAAGTAGATAAGTGGTTTCCTTCATCACAGATATGTCATTGCTGCGGTGCTTTGCATCCTGAGATGAAAAATCTCACAATCCGTACAATGAAATGTGATTGCGGTCTTACAATAAGCCGTGACCGGAACGCTGCTATCAATATTTTGCACGAAGGATTACGCATACTAAACGAGTCT
>JAILBX010000214.1 GCA_024680675.1 Lachnospiraceae bacterium
CTCCTACTATGTAGGTTCAAATGGAGTTATTAAGAGAGGATGGTTAGATTCATACGGACAGGCAACTACTGCTGCCTATGCAAGCTACTATGGAGATCCTTCAACAGGTGAGCTGGCATCGGATCTTACAAAGATAGGTGACATATACTAATACTTTAATATCAATACCAAGGCGCTGCAGAGAGCCAAACACTCATTGGGTTACTTCGAACATACAGGCTTTGGCTTATACGTAAATGCTGCCGGTGAGGTTGCCTTCTCAAAGTTAGTAACAATAGTCGGAAAAGATTATCTCATCGATAAGAACGGTGGAATGGTGACCTATCGGGAAACTATTTCAGCCGGAAGTAAGGGCTATTACACACTGAACGGAACAAGATATGTGATCCATACAGATAATACAGCAGAAGAGGAAGAAAAGTTCTACATTAACGGCGAAGTTCAGTTTGAGGACTGGCCTGAGGGATATGATTACAGGAATATACCTGCCACCTTAGGAGCAAGCGTTGAGGTTTATTTTGAAAATGGATCTTCAAAGACGGTTGATCTTCCTGTGACAGTAAGCTCATCACCTGCTAAGATAACTGCTTCAACCACTGAGTTTACTCTTACTGCAAAAGCAGACCTCAGCAAGTACTATACCAATAAGAAATTTGAAGAAAAAGCAAGCTACAAAGAAACTACAGAGGAATTTATCTTCAAGGATGGCAAGGCAGAGTTAGCTGATATTAAGTACATTTATAAGAAGCCTAAGTTTGTATGGCCTAAGTCATTCACAAAGGACGACAACCCTCCTTCGGTAACAGTGACCTATACTGTATATTCAATGGAGCAGGGAAAAGCCTTAGATCCTATCACTCAAGTAGTAACATCTTCTGTCTACTCGAGTGATTCAAGCACCGGCAAAACAAAATTCAGGGCAGCCATAGATCTCAGTAAATATTACACAGATCCTACAGGTGAGACTCATGTATCTCCCTATGCCTATGACAGCTATAAGACCTACAAAATGGATTCAAGCGGAGGCGGTTCAAGGCAGTCTGATTCAGCGGCCATAGAAGATGGCGAAGAGAAGGTATGGAATCTCTTCTATAAACGGGATTCAAGCTTCATAATCGATACGGAAGGGGCAAATCCTCTGGATGATCCTGCAAAATACGGTGGAAGTGAAAGATGGATGAAATACTATGATATTGAAGTATCCGGCGATAAGGTATACGTTGATATTAAGGATGATCTTACTATTGAAAAGTTAAAGACTGCTGCCAATAAGGATAATAGTACTATCCGGATCCCTCTTATGGATGATGACGGAGTAAATGTTATAGGTGAGCTGAAATATCCCCTTCCGGTAGTATACTACACTCCTGTTCTCAGTCTCTCCTCCAAAGAGGGCACAATATACGAATATGGAGGAGAACAGGTATTAAAGACCTTTGTATCAATAAGAAAGAGTACAGGTGTTTATGAACCTTTGGATATTACCGATCAGCAGGATGGTATAGGATATTTCGGTGCAACAAGCGGAAGCGGTGAATACGAATCCCAAGCCGGAGATCTTACAGGAGAGATAGATATAACCGCCAGCCAGAAGGGAAGAGGTTATATAAACATTATGCTTGAAAACTGGAATGGCACAGTATCTCTTCCTTATAATATCAAAGCCAGCAAGCAAAAGGTTATAAGTGCTGAGAGGGATGGAAAACCCTGCAAGCAGATCATACTTAACAACAGGATAGGAAAGTACGTAGGTGCAGATCAGAGAGTTGATATTTTAGTGAACGGTTCCACGGATTATTTGGAAGATGTTGAAGTTTCGGTTATTGAACCAAATAATTACCGGGCCAAGGGAGGCTTTACAGTTGAAGGTATAGAGAATGGAGTTCTTACTGATTCTACTTTAACTATCTCCTATCCTGACGATCCTTCGATCATGACTGCGGGAACCTATACCTTCCAGTTTAAAACTCCGGATAAGGGAAGCTTCAAGTTTAAGGTAATAGTAAGTAAGCTTGATTATGAAAAGATCATAAGTCTAAAAACCAAGACTAAATATGACATAGTTTCAGGTCAGAAGATGGTGATCGTTCCCACCTTAAAGGGCATGGATGGAATAATAAGTGATGTTATACTTACGGATATAAATGAACTCTTTGAGGCCAGCTATGATGAAGAAAGCAATCAGATAATAATAGAGCCGGTAGATGATGATGCGGCGGCTGATATAGCTGTAAAAGGATCGGGCTACATTCATGATGTGACTTTGGCAATTTATGTGGATGGTGTTGTATGTAAACAAAATATCAAGTTCAGGGTATCAAAACAATTGCCCAGAGTAAGGGTAGAGCAGGTAACTATTCCAAGGAGCTCTGTCCTTTCAGATGAGGGTAAGGCAATATCCAATCTATATTCTACCTTTAATAAGAATAAGACCAAGATAAGCATAAAGCCCAAGTATATAATTTACAAAAACTCTGACAATCAAGCAGATGCTGATGGCTTTGTATATGACAGAAAACGCTGCTGCTATGTTCGTTACAATGAGGATAGTGATAACTTTACGATCATTGCCACACCCCAGACCACAGAAGGAGCTATATCAATGGAATTATATTATGCATATAAAACTAAGATTGATAAGAGCATAAGTATCAAAATTGATAAAAAAAATTAGGAAGCTTTTATAGCAAATGGGATATTAAAGGTAAAAGGAAGATCCCATAAAAACCAAAAAAGGAAGCGCAGGCTGAAAATTTACAGCCTGCGCTTTTTTTACTCAGCTTTGATCTCTTAAAAGCCCTGCTCCTCTTTCTTAAAAGCCTTTAACTCATTTCCTAAAAGCCCTTCCTTAGATCACTCTGAGAAGTCTGATTTAAGTATCTTGAATTTTAATGTTGCTATTCCGCCATATTCCTCAAGGCCCTGAACCTGTACGGAGGCGGTGCCTGCATTAATATTCTTCTTATAGCTTCCGGGTATGATCTCATATTTCACATCGGTATCAATATCGCTCTCCTCAAGGGTGACCGCAGATGCGGTATAATCCTTATCGGAAACCCTGAACATATTAGCCGAAAGCTTTGTGGCATTTGACTGCCTGTATACATGCAGGGCGCCTGTAAGAATAAAGCTGTCTCCCGAATAGTCCCCCATAGGCGTGATCTCAACATCGATATCAAGGTAGCCTGTATCACTATCCCATTCA
>JAILBX010000222.1 GCA_024680675.1 Lachnospiraceae bacterium
GATATCCGACTATATTTCAAAGAAGGTTGCAGATAAGCTTTCCGGAATGTGTAAAACCGAGAAGGAAGAGTATGAGAAGTATTGGGATGATATATCCCCCTTCATAAAGTTTGGATGCTTAAAGGATGATAAGTTCTGTGAAAAGATGACAGATTATATACTCTTTAAGAATCTGGAGGATAAGTATCTGACCCTGCCTGAATGTCTTGAGCTTGACAAGAAAAAGGAAAAGACAGAAGAGGCAAAGGATGATAAGGGTGAGACAGTAGAAGCCGAGATCGTGGAGGATGAAGAAAAGAAGGATGATGGAGAAGACGAAGGGGAGAAGAAGCCAAGGAAGATCGTATACTATGTGACAGATCCCGTTCAGCAGTCTCAATATATCAACATGTTTAAGGAAAACGGTATGGATGCAGTTATCCTTACTCATAATATCGATCAGGCCTTTATATCCCAGTTGGAGTCAAAAAATGAAGATGTTAAGTTCCTTCGTATAGATGCTGAGGTAAATGATTCAGTTAAGGAAGAAGGTAATGAGCAGGATGAGGATAAGCTTAAGGCTGACAGCGAGAAGCTTACAGAGATATTTAAGAAGGCTCTGAACAAGGAGAATATGACAGTAAAGGCAGAAAGGCTTAAAAATGAAAATGTATCCTCTATGCTTACTGTTTCCGAGGAAACCCGCAGAATGATGGATATGATGAAGATGTATTCAAAGGGTTCGGGCGGCATGGATATGGGAATGTTTGGAGAAGAATCAGCAACCCTTATCTTAAATGAGAATAATGAGCTGGTAAAATATATCCTGGAGCATGAAGAAGGAGAGAACGTTCCTGATTTCTGTAAACAGCTTTATGACCTTGCAATGCTTGCTAACAGACCTCTTTCACCGGAGGCAATGACGGAGTTTGTACAGAGAAGCAATAAAATTATGCTCTTACTTGCTAAATAGGATAATAAGCAGGTAAGCATAGATTAAATATAATAAGAAGAGTAAATAAAAAGATCATGAGTCGGCTTTAAAAACTCATGATCTTTTTTTATCCATATTTACCGTGATCTTATTGGCCTGCAGCAGCTTGAGCCTGAGCGGCGGCGGCAGCAGCGGCGGCCTGTTGCATGGCGGCAGCGGCAGCCGCGGCCTGAGCCTGAGCGGCAGCGGCAGCAGCCTGACTTGCTGCAGCGGCATTTGGATCTATGGTTACGGGTGTCGTTGAATCGGCAGCCGCAACGCCGTGTTCGCAATATTCAGGTATAGTCACTACACCGGCTACAGCATAAGGGCATCCGGAGGAGGCGATCTTACCTGTGGCAGCGCAGACAAAGGTAACGCTTCCTATTGCCGGAGTAGTGGCACTTGCTCCATGATAGGGATGTCTTGAACCATCGCATGCCCCCATGGAATTGTAGTTTGCTTCGTCAACCAGTTCTCTGGTGGATCCGCCACCGCAGGTGCCGTCATATTTCATACCTGAGAGGGAACAGACATTTGCCTCTATAATGCCTTCAGGTCTCACGAATTTCTTGTTTTCAAGGTTCTCATGGATCCTTTCCATAATAGCCCGCCAGAGGTTCTTTGCTATATTGGTCTCACCCAGTCCGCCATTCATATGAACGTTATTGTCATAGCCGGCCCAGGTTGCGGCAGTATAGTAAGGAGTATATCCGGCAAACCAGACATCCACATTGCTGGAGGTGGTACCTGTTTTACCGGCAATTGACATATTACCGAAGTTAACTCTTTTACCGGTTCCCTTGGTAACAACATCCTCCATGGCAGAGGTGAGAAGGTAGGCTGTTGTCTCCTTTAAGACCCTTCTCTGTTTAGGAGTATTTGTAATAAGCACATTACCGTCGTGATCCAGGATCTTGGTATAGAACAAAGGCTTTGTATAGGTACCGCCGTTTGCTATTGTGGCATAGGCATTTGTAAGCTCAATATTTGTAACACCGTCGGTAACACCACCAAGAGCAAGAGCCTGGGTAATATCAGAGGTTATCCTTCCGTTGCTCTCTGTTCTCTTTCTTATGAGGGTTGTGAAGCCGAAATTCAAAAGGTAATCATAACCAAGAGCGGGAGTTATATCTGTCAGTGTCTTAACTGCAACTATATTAAGAGACTGCTCAATACCATATCGGAAGGAGCAGAGTCCCTTGTAGCCTGAATACCAGTTTTTAACAGGTGTTCCGTTTTCATAGGAATAGGGTTCATCAACCTGGGTTGAAGCCAGGGAATATCCTTCATGATCCAGGGCGGGAGCATATGCGGCAAGGACCTTAAAGCAGGATCCGGGCTGACGTTTTGTATCGGTAGCTCTGTTGAGGGTAAGACTGGCTGCTTTGATTCCACGTCCTCCTACCAGAGCCACAACCTGACCTGTTGACTGCTCTATTACAGTGATGGAGGTCTGAGGCTGGGGGGTTATGGAGATGCTTTCAGCCACAAGCTCATAACCCGGCTCTTCAACATGCTCTTTATATTCGGCAATAGCTGCCCTTGCGTCCTCTTCGGAGGAGAAGATCATATTGAAGCTCTTGCCCTTTTGTTCTTTAAAGTAGCTTTCAAAGGCCTGGGAACTGAAGTTAACAGGCTCTTTATTGGCATCCAGATAGGAAAGCCTTATATCAAGGAAGTATCTGGTGCTTTCGGGATAGTTTTCGGGATTGGAAAACTCTTCATCACATATCTTTTGAATGGCGGGATCCTGGGTAGTGAAGATGCTGAGTCCGCCGCTGTAGAGCGAATTATAGGCCTGAGCATAGGAATAGCCAAGCTGTTCCTGAAGATCTACGATAACCTGTTCTGTAAGCTCGTCCACAAAGTAGGTGTAAATACTGTTCTTTTCCGTGGTTTCATCGATCTTTTTGATCCTGTCATAAACATTGTCCGCCAGGGCCTCGTCATATTCCGCCTGAGTGATATAACCCTGCTTTAGCATCTTCTTCAAAACCTCACCACGTCTGATGGCATTATTATCAGGATGGGATATGGGGTTCCATTTTGAAGGATTCTGGGTTATGGAAGCAATTACCGCTGATTCGGAGATGGTGAGCTGGCTTGCGGGCTTACCGAAGTATCTGTTGGAAGCGGCCTGAACTCCAAGAGTTCCCTGACCCAGGTTTATTGTATTCAGATAGTTTTCAAGAATGGTATCCTTGTTCATATATTTTTCAAGCTGAACCGCACAATACTGCTCCTGGAACTTTCTCTTGAATTTGTCAATGAGGGAGGATTCCTCTGTCCAGTCCACAAAGACATTGTTTTTAAGAAGCTGCTGGGTTATGGTGGAAGCACCCTGGGAAAGGTCTCCTGAGGTAAGAGCCACGGCACCGGCACGGAAGATACCATAGATGTCGATACCGTTATGAGTTCTGAAACGTTCATCCTCTATGGCTATAAAGGCATTTTGGGTGTGCTCCGGGATCTTGTCCAAGGTAACATATATTCTGTTTGAGTTTTCTGCGATCAGCTTTGTAGTCTGATTCCCTTCCTTATCATATACAGTGGTAGAGAAGCCTGCAGGGGATACATCCACATTTGAAACATCCGGAGCTGTGGCGATAACTCCCATAAAGGCGCCTACACCGGCACATAAGCCGCATACAGCCACCAGTATGACTACAAGAACCACGACCTTAAAGGCAGTAACGGCAAAAAAGTTTCCTACCCTTGTGGTAACTGCCGATAAAGCCCGTTTTCGTTTTATTATTCCATGACGACTAAAGTTCATTTAAGTCCTCCTGACCGATTAATTAGCTTTTTTTATTTAGGATTATGAAATATAATGATTAAGGTTATATGGGACATTTTTCAAAAAAAGGAAAAACACCTTCTGCCTATTATAGCAGATAAGATATTTTTTTTAAATATGCAACATTAATAAGGAAAGGAAAATGTGTCCCTTAAGCCTTGATAATATTAGACTAAGGACATCACGATAAGTAGGACAGAGGAATAGAGAATGCATGGATTTAAAACAATAAAGAGCGAGTGTGTCGGTGAAATAGAGGAAAAGAAATCAAGGTTCATAGCCACCTTAAGACCAGTTGAAACAGAAAAGGAGGCAGTTGACTTTATAAATGAAATGAAGAAAAAATACTGGGATGCCAGACATAACTGCTCTGCCTTTGTAATAGGGGAAAAGGGAGAGCTTACAAGATGCTCGGATGACGGGGAGCCCTCGGGTACAGCGGGAAGACCTATGCTGGAGCTTCTTTTAAATGAGGAAATAAGGAATGTAGCGGTTGTGGTGACAAGGTATTTCGGAGGAGTGCTTTTGGGAACAGGAGGGCTTGTAAGAGCCTATCAGGCTGCGGTAAAAGAAGGGATAAATAATGCTGATATAGTAACAATAGAGGAATGCTTTGAATGCTTTGTAAAATCAGACTATAAGGCTATGGGAAAGGTGAAAAGCCTGGTTGAAAACAAGCCCTTTATCCTGCAGGATATTCTTTATGAGGAGGCTGTGATATTTAGACTTATGATACCCTGTCCTCTTTTTGAAGAAGCAAAGAAAAGCATCACGGATATTTCAAATGGTAGGCTTACCCTTGAGAAGGAAGGAAAAAAATATTTTGGAGTGTAAAATCATAAGCTTTATGATATAATTCTTTAGTTGATAAAGTGAGGTATTATATCATAAAGAGCTTAAAGGTAAAAAAGCTTATAAAAACGGAGAAAAAAAAGAATGATTCAAAAAAGAGAAGATGTCAGAAATATAGCCATAATAGCCCATGTAGACCATGGAAAGACCACTCTTGTGGATGAGCTGCTGAAGCAGAGCGGTGTCTTCAGGGATAATCAGGAAGTTGCCGAAAGGGTAATGGATTCAAATGATATAGAAAGAGAGAGGGGAATAACCATTCTCTCAAAAAATACTGCGGTGACCTATAAGGGTACAAAAATAAACATAGTTGACACTCCCGGACATGCGGATTTTGGAGGAGAGGTTGAACGTGTATTGAAAATGGTTGACGGCGCCATTTTAGTGGTGGATGCCTTTGAGGGAACCATGCCCCAGACAAAGTTTGTTTTAAAAAAGGCGCTGGCTTTGAAGCTGCCTGTTATTGTCTGCGTAAATAAGGTCGACAGGGAAGAAGCAAGATGTGATGAGGTGGTGGATGAGGTCCTTGAGCTCTTTATGGATCTTGATGCCAGTGATAAGCAGCTTGACTGTCCCTTCATTTTTGCTTCGGCAAAGTTAGGAAGATCAGGGACTTCACCGGATAATATAGGACCTGATCTGGTACCTCTTTTTGAGGCGGTAATGGATTTCATTCCTGCGCCCACAGGGGATTTTGATGCGGGAACCCAGCTGCTTATCAGTACCATAGACTACAATGAGTATGTAGGAAGGATAGGAGTGGGAAAGATCTCAAACGGAACTATTTCTGTGAATCAGGAGGTGGTCATAGTAAATGCCCATGATCCGGAAAAGATGCGTAAGGTAAAGGTTTCGGCTCTTTATGAGTATGATGGTCTTAACAAGGTAAATGTAAAAGAGGCAAAGGTGGGTGCTATAGTTGCTGTGTCAGGTATATCCGACATTCATATAGGAGATACCATCTGTTCGCCTGAAGCTCCAAGTCCCATCGAGTTTCAAAAGATTTCGGAGCCTACCATCGCCATGCAGTTTAGAGTAAATGACTCTCCCCTGGCAGGAAGGGAGGGTAAATTTGTTACCTCAAGACACCTTAGAGAGAGGCTTTTTAAGGAGCTTAATACAGATGTCTCTTTGAGGGTAGAGGAGACTGAGTCAACAGAATGCTTTAAGGTTTCCGGACGTGGAGAGCTTCATCTTTCTGTTCTTATCGAAAATATGAGGAGAGAAGGCTTTGAATTTGCTGTAAGTAAGGCAGAGGTTCTTTACAGAGAGGATTCAAAGGGAAGAAAGACAGAGCCAATGGAGCTGGCTTATATTGATGTACCGGAGGAATTTACGGGTATCGTAATAGAGAAGCTTGGAAGCAGAAAGGGTGAGCTTCAGAATATGTATCCCATAACCGGGGGGTATACAAGGATGGAGTTTTCCATACCTGCAAGAGGCCTCATTGGTTACAGAGGTGAGTTTATGACAGATACCAAGGGAAACGGGATCATTAACACTGTTTTTGATGAATATGCTCCTTATAAGGGAGATATACAGTATAGAAAGCAGGGCTCCATCATAGCCTTTGAGGGAGGGGAATCCGTTACCTACGGTCTTTTCAATGCTCAGGAAAGAGGTACCCTTTTTATAGGTCCTGGGGAGCAGGTCTATTCCGGAATGATAATCGGACAAAATGGCAAGCCTGAGGATGTAGAGATAAATGTCTGTAAGAAAAAACAGCTTACAAATACAAGAGCCTCAGGCTCCGATGAGGCATTAAGACTTACACCTCCAAAGGTTTTGAGTCTGGAACAGGCTCTTGAGTTTATTGATTCCGATGAGTTACTTGAAGTAACACCTGAAAATCTGAGGATAAGAAAGAAAATACTTGATCCTACGTTGAGAAAGAGAGCCGGTTTTAGGAAGGAATAAGTATGATAAAGACATTAGGAGCTTATATTGGAGAATACAAAAAGGCAGCTATATTAACCCCTTTACTAATGGTATTAGAGGCCATGTGTGAAACAGCCACCCCTTTGCTTATGTCTATGCTGGTTGATAACGGAGTAGATAAGGGAGATATGTCTTATATCAGCAGGATGGGGGTTATTATGCTTTTGGTGGCTGTTTTCGGGCTGCTCTGCGGTTCTATGGGAGGCGTTTTAGCGGCCAGGGCATCAACTGGCTTTGCAAGGAATGTCAGGAAGGGTATGAATGACAATATCCAGAGATTTTCCTTCTCGAATATAGACAAGTTTTCAACAGCCGGACTGGTAACAAGACTTACAACGGATGTTACAAATATCCAGAATTCCTTTCAGATGATACTGAGGATGTGCGTAAGAGCTCCTTTTTCTCTTATATTTGCCATGACTGCGGCTTTCATTGTTTCCGCAAGGATGGCAACGGTTTATCTTGTGGCCATAATAGTTTTATCGATATTTTTGTATTTTCTGGTTACAAGAGCAATGGGAACCTTCAGAAAAGTTTTTGAAAAATATGACGGATTAAACAGCACAGTTCAGGAAAACGTGGGAGCCATAAGAGTTGTGAAGTCCTTTGTAAGGGAGGATTATGAAACAAAGCGGATGGACAGTGCGGTTGACAGTATATACAGACTTTTTGTAAAGGCAGAGGGCATTGTTGTTTTAAATGCCCCTATAATGCAGCTTGCGGTAAACACCTGTATTCTGGTCATAGCCTGGCTTGGAGCAAAGCTGATCGTGGCAGGAGGTCTTACAACAGGTGACCTTATGGCGCTCCTTGCCTATTGTATAAATATATTGATGAATCTTATGATGGTATCCATGATATTTGTTATGGTCTCCATGTCAGTAGCCTCAGCGGAAAGGGTATGTGCTGTTCTTAATGAGGAGCCTGATATAGTAAATCCAAAGGATCCTCTTATGGAGGTAAAGGATGGGTCTGTGAGGTTTGAAGAGGTGGATTTTGCCTATGTCAGATCCGGAAAGGGAGTGCCGGTACTTAAGGATATCAATCTGGAAATAAAGTCGGGAGAAACTATTGGTATCATAGGCTCTACCGGTTCGGGAAAATCTTCTCTTGTAAACCTTATAAGCAGACTTTATGACGTTACAAGGGGAGGGGTTTACGTAGGGGGCAAAGATGTAAGAGAGTACGACCTGGAGGTTTTAAGAAATGAGGTGTCTGTTGTATTGCAGACAAATGTTCTCTTTTCCGGAACTATTTTTGATAACCTCAGATGGGGAAACAAAAATGCTTCTGACCTTGAATGTATTGAGGCCTGTAAGCTGGCAATGGCTAATGAGTTTATCGAGGCCCTGCCTGATAAGTATGATACCTATATAGAACAGGGAGGAACCAATGTATCGGGAGGGCAAAAACAAAGGCTGTGTATAGCAAGAGCTCTTCTTAAAAAACCAAAGATACTTATACTTGATGACTCAACTTCGGCTGTGGATACCGCCACGGATGCAAAGATCAGGAAGTCTTTTTTGGAGAAGATACCCGGAGTGACAAAAATAATAATCGCTCAAAGAGTTTCATCTGTAAAAGACTCCGACAGGATAATCGTTTTAGATGACGGAAGGGTTATAGGATTTGACAGTCATGAAAATCTTATAAGAGATAATGAGGTATACAGGGAGGTTTACGAGTCCCAAACGGGTAATGATGCTGACTTCGACAAGGCAGGAGGTGAGCAGTAATGGCAGGGGGATTTAAAATAGGCGGACAAAGAAACAGGACCGGAAAAAGGCCAAAGCTCGATAATCCCAAGGAAACAGTAAAAAGAATAACGGAATATGTCCTAAGGGATTATAAGATACATCTTATTTTTGTGGTTATAGGCATATTTGGAAATGTTTTATGCTCTGTAAGGGGAATGATGTTTACCAAAACTCTGGTGGACAGCTATATTACGCCGCTTATAGGAAAGGCTGATCCGGATTTCTCAGATCTCGCCAAAGGTATAATTCAGATGGCCATAATATATCTTGTGGGAATCCTTTGCAGTTTTATGTATTCAAAGCTCATGATATATGTTACCCAGGGCACTTTGAAAAGATTAAGGATCGATCTTTTTACCAAGATGGAAAGACTGCCTGTAAAATATTTCGATACTCATTCTCATGGCAACATCATGTCTGTGTATACAAATGATGTGGATACTTTGAGGCAGATGATATCTCAGGCTTTTCCTCAGTTTTTAAACAGTGCCATAACTATAGTTTCGGTACTCTTCAGCATGATAGTCTTAAGCATCCCCCTTACCATAGTTACGCTTTTTATGGTGGCTTTAATGCTTTTTGCCACTAAGCTCGTAGCAGGAAAGAGCGGGGAGTACTTTATAAAGCAGCAGAAAGATATAGGAGCTTTAAACGGTCATATAGAGGAGATAATGGAGGGACAGAAGGTTGTCAAGGTCTTTTGTCATGAGGAGGAGATCAGAGAGAGGTTTGACAGCCTTAATGATGCTCTTTTCGTAAGTGCTGATAATGCCAATAAATTTGTGAATATACTTGGCCCCATAAATATGCAGCTTTCCAATGTCAGCTATGTACTTTGTGCCATGCTTGGAGGAATCCTTGCCTTAAGCGGTTTTGGAGGCTTTACATTGGGTTCACTGGCTTCATATCTTACACTTAACAAAAGCTTTTCCATGCCCATAATGCAGATAAGCCAGCAGTTTAACAGCATTGTTATGGCTCTTGCGGGAGCTGAAAGAATATTTAAGCTTATGGATGAGGAGGCGGAAACAGATGATGGCTATGTGATGCTGGTAAACGTGAGAAAGGAAGGGGACAGGCTTGTGGAATGCAGTGAAAGAACCCGTCTCTGGGCCTGGAAGCATTACCATAAGGCTGATGACAGTACAACCTATACAGAGCTTAAGGGTGAAGTGGTGTTTGATGACGTTGATTTTGGATATAATGACGATAAGATGGTACTTCATAATATCAAGCTTTATGCAAAGCCCGGCCAGAAGATAGCATTTGTCGGATCTACGGGAGCCGGAAAAACGACCATAACAAACCTCATAAACCGCTTTTATGACATACAGGATGGAAAGATACGATATGACGGGATCAATATAAATAAGATAAAAAAAGATGATCTCAGAAGGTCTTTAGGTATGGTATTACAGGATACGCATCTATTCACAGGGACTGTTATGGAGAATATAAGATACGGAAGGCTTGACGCCACAGATGAAGAGGTTATAAAGGCTGCAAAGCTGGCTAATGCCCATGGCTTTATTTCAAGGCTTCCGGAGGGTTATAACACTCTTCTCAAATCAGGAGGAGAGCAGCTCTCCCAGGGACAAAGACAGCTTTTGTCCATTGCAAGAGCTGCTATAGCCGATCCTCCTGTACTGATACTTGATGAGGCTACTTCCTCTATAGATACCAGAACAGAGAAGCTTGTACAGGCGGGAATGGACTCACTGATGAAGGGAAGAACCACCTTTGTTATAGCCCACAGGCTGTCAACAATAATGAACAGCGACTGTATAATGGTTCTTGAAAATGGTAGGATCATAGAAAGAGGGACACATGAGGAATTAATTGAGGAGAAAGGAAAGTACTATAGTTTATTTACCGGCAATATGGTAACAGTTTAATAAGAGGATATTTTTATAATGCATAACAGCTATTTCTTTTATATCTGTGCTTTGATCAATTATATATTGTGTCTTATGCTTATGCATGGAAAGTCATTCTTAAAACGTAAGAATGTTGTTTTGCTGCTTATTGTATTATCGAGCATCGTATCAACCATAGCATCACTTTTTTCAAATCCGGATGTTTGTGATATTTTGGGATTAGCAAGATCATCTTCCATACCTGTGGGATTCATGTATCTATATCATTTGACGCATTGTATTCAGCCTCTTTTACTGCTTATGTATATTTTTCATTTTGCGGGCCTTTGGAGTACTGTAGGCATAAGAAACAAGATAATTTTATTTGTACCGGCAGCAGTTTTCATTGTGGTTTTGCTTACAAATCCCTACAACCATTTTTCCTTCATTATGGATAATGGGATCTATGTCAGGGGAGGCGGTATCCTGATAGAGTATCTTCTGGGTTTTATATACGCCTTCACAGGGGCTGTCCTTCTGATAAAATATAATAAGACCATAGGTAAAAAGAATATTCTTGGTATAGTTTTTCTTGTACTTATATCCGGATGTGGAATAGTGGTACAGTATATTTTCAAGGGAATAGTAGTTGAGCTCTTTTTTGAATCTGTAGGTCTTGTAGCTATTCTTGCCACTTCTGAAAATGAGGGAGATAATCTTGACAACATAACAGGACTTTATAACCGGGCGGCCTTTGAAGAGGATAATATAAGGCTTACTAAAGCAATAGCTAAGTACTCCGTTGTGATATTCAGGTTTTCAAACTATAACCATGTTCTGACTACGATAGGAACAAGGCAGATGAATACAATGCTTTTGAATATCGGAAGCTGGCTTAAGTCCAATGCAAATAAGAGAGATTATATTTATTATATAAATAACGGGGAATTTGCAATATCCAGACTTAAAAATGATGGAGATCTGGAGGAGCTTGCAGATGATATTTATGAGTCTTTTAATAATTTCTGGCAGTTAGATGAAATATCCATATCCCTGATACCGGAGATATTTGTCATAAGGGTTCCAAAAGATGCCTCTAATCTGGATGAGATCATAGCGATAGCCGAAACTGATTTTGTTAAGAAGCAGGAGGGCGGCTTTATTCTGAAAGGCGATAAGCTTAATATTACAAAGCGGGGCTTTGAAGTGGAGGCTGCAATAAGAAGAGGACTTGAGAATAAGGCTTTTCAGGTTTTTTATCAGCCTATCTTTGATTCTAAGGCTAATACCTTCCACTCGGCAGAGGCTCTTTCAAGATACACAGACCCCATACTTGGATTTATAAGTCCCGAGGAATTTATAAATGTTGCGGAGAAGGCAGGTCTTATCCCGGATATCGGCTTAAATGTCTTTGAGACAGTCTGCAGAGATATTGCGGACGGATCTCTCCCCGGGGCGGGAATAGATTTTGTGGAGTTAAATGTTTCTCCCATACAGTGCTTAAAAAGGGATCTGGATAAAGATTTTAAAAGGATAATGGACAAATACGAAATAAGACCGGACCAGATCAATATAGAGATAACCGAGTCAGCTTCCGATATGAGTTCGGAGCTCTATGAAAAGACCATAAGGAAGCTGAGAAAAATGGGCTTTGAGTTTGCTCTTGACGATTACGGAACGGGGATATCAAATATATCCTCCCTTTATCAGCTGGATTTTTCCATTATTAAAATAGACAAGAGTATTCTCTGGAATGCGAAAAACGATGAATCATCAAAGCTTATTTTGGATAGTATCATAAATATGATCCATGGATTGGGAATAAATATCGTTATGGAGGGAGTCGAGACCCAGGAGCATGTTGATTATCTTAAAAGCAAGGGGGTCAGGTATTTCCAGGGCTTCTTTTATTCAAGACCTCTGGATAAAGAGAAATTTCTTGCATTTTGTAAGAGCAAGGATTGACACTGTATTTTTGTAATGTTATATTAGACGCGATGAATTGTAAGTCGAACTTAGGAGGTAATGGTATGTCAATTTTTAAAGGTTCGGGAGTTGCTATATGTACACCGTTTAAAGAGGACGGTGCTGTTGATTATGAATTGTTTGCTGAACAGATCGAATATCAGATAGAGGGATCTACCGATGCTATAATAGTTTGCGGGACTACGGGAGAATCAGCTTGTCTTGACCATGATGAGCATATCGAGGTTATAAGATACTGTGTTGAAAAGGTTAATAAGAGAGTTCCGGTGATAGCGGGAGCAGGCTCTAATTGTACGGAAACTGCTATATTTTTATCAAAAGAGGCCCAAAAGGCAGGGGTTGATGCTTTGTTGCTGGTTACTCCTTACTATAATAAATCAACCCAAAAGGGACTTATAGAGCATTATTCTTTAATAGCAGAGGCTGTTGATATCCCTATAATATTGTACAATGTACCAAGCAGGACCGGAGTTAATCTTACACCTGAAACTATGGCATACCTGGTAAATAATGTAAAAAATATAGTAGGAGTTAAGGAAGCCAGCGGAAATATATCGCAGATCGCAAAGCTTATGAGTCTTGCAAATAAGGATATTGAGCTTTATTCAGGAAATGACGATCAGATAACCCCTATCCTGTCCTTGGGAGGGATCGGTGTTATATCAGTGCTTGCAAACATTGCTCCTAAGAAGACACATGATATAGTTGACAGCTATCTAAAGGGAGATGTTAAGAAGAGTGCAGAGCTCCAGCTCGAAGCCATCGCATTGTGTAATGCCTTGTTCTGCGAGGTAAATCCTATACCGGTTAAAAAGGCAATACAGCTTCAGGGCAGAGACAGGGGAGTATTAAGAAGACCCCTTTGTGAGATGGAGCCTGAGAATGCAAAGAAGCTTCAGAAGGCTATGAAGGAATACGGGGTACTTTAAAATGGTTGAAATCATAATGCACGGCTGCAATGGCCGTATGGGACAGATGATCACAAATATATTAAAGGATGATCTGGATATAAATATAGTAGCCGGGGTTGATATAGCCGGGGAAGCAAACAGCGGCTATCCGGTCTTTCGGGATATTGATGATTGTGATGTTAAAGCTGACTGTATAATTGATTTTGGTTCTGCTAAGGCTGTTTCCAAGGTTATAAAATACAGTGTGAAAAACAATATACCTTTGGTAGAATGTACCACAGGTCTGAGTGATGACCAGTTAGAGGAGATAAGGGAAGCATCAAAGAAGGTTGCCATATTAAAGTCAGCCAATATGTCTTTGGGAATAAATGTTTTGCAGAAGGTTCTTAAAGAAATAAGCAGGGTACTTTATGATTCGGACTTTGATGTTGAGATAGTTGAGAAGCATCACAGAATGAAGCTGGATGCACCAAGTGGAACTGCTCTTGCTTTAGCGGATTCTGTAAATGAAGCATTGGATAATAAGCTTGAGTATGTTTATGACAGAAGTCAGGTCAGACAGAAAAGAGATGGAAAGGAATTGGGTATATCTGCCGTAAGAGGCGGAACCATAGTAGGAGACCATGACGTTATATTTGCCGGACAGGATGAGGTTATAACCTTTTCTCACAGAGCTTATTCCAGGGCCGTTTTTGCAAAGGGAGCTATTGAGGCTGCGAGATTTTTAAAGGGAAAAGCTGCCGGTTTTTATACAATGTCGGATGTTATAGGATAGTTTCGGTAGCAGAAAGAATAATAAAACGTGGAATTTCGACCTTGCATTGATATCCATAATGGAAAAGTAAAACAGATAGTCGGCGGAACGATAGATGATGGAAGTGGATCCGGACCTCTTCAGAACTTTGTTTCTGACAGAGGTGCGGATTATTTTGCGTTATTATATAAAAAAAATAAATTAAAGGGTGGACATATTGCACTTTTGAATAAATCGGGTACAATAGAATATAGGATGGATGTTAAGGAAGCCTGCAAAGCTCTTGAAGCATACCGGGGGGGTATGCAGATAGGCGGAGGTATAAGCGACGAAAGCGCGGAATTCTTCATAAAAGCAGGTGCTTCTCATGTCATTGTAACATCTTATATTTTTACCGATAAGAAATTAGATCAGATGAAGCTTTGCAGACTCAGGGACATAGTTGGAAAAGAACATATTGTTCTTGATTTAAGTTGCAGAAAAAAAGATGATAAATACCTGGTTGTAACAGACAGATGGCAAACCTTCACTGATATGGAGATCAATACAGGTCTTTTTGACGAGCTTTCGGTTTTTTGTGATGAATTTCTTATTCACGCAGTTGACGTGGAAGGACTCAGATCCGGAATAGATGAGGATCTGGTAAGATTTTTGGGTACCCTGCCCTATAAAGTCACATATGCCGGGGGTATAGCTTCTTTTTCTGATATTTCAAAAATAAGGGAAGTGGGAGTAGGAAGGGTTAATTTTACTATAGGTTCGGGTTTAAGTATTTTTGGAGGAACTTTGGATCTTTCGGAGGTGATGGAATGCATTCGTTGATGATCGTGGACAGTAATGATACAGAGCTTATGGCTATTCAGAGAGCTTTCGAGCAGACATGCTCAGTCATAACCATGAACAATGGAAAATCTGCCCTGGGAAGATTAAACAAGTCAACGGTTATGCCGGATCTCATGATAATCGATCTTGAGGTTGTGGGTATAAGTGCATTTGAAATGATGGGCAGGATCAAGGGAAATGATAAGATGAAGGATATCAGTATTGTTATCATTTCAGGAGATAAGGAAAGCTCTACAGAGCTTGAGGCTTACAGACTTGGAGCTTCGGATTTTATCCATAAGCCGGTTAATGTGACTCTTCTTAAAAAAAGAGTTGAGCTTCAGCTTGAGGTATTGGGATACAAGAAGCAGGTTCAGAGTCATGTGAACCAGCTTCAGCAAAATGTAAATTTCCATGCTCAAAATTCCCTTAGACTTGAGTACTTCCTTATCGGTATCATAACAGACCTGATCTCCGTAAAGGATGGCTTTACCGGAATGCATTCTGTTTCGGTATCAAAATATATGGGGATAATCTTAAGGGATATGATGATGTCCGGTATTAATTACGGTATAGCTCCGGAGGATTATGAACTCATACTTCTGGCCGCACAGCTCCATGATATGGGAAAGATAGGTGTTCCGGATTCGGTGCTTAGGAAGGAAGGAAAATATACGGATGAGGAGTTCAGACAGATGAAGAATCATACCATATATGCATCAAATGCAATTGAGAAGTATGCTTACCTTCTTCCAAACAATAAGTTTATTGTTTACACTTATCAGATGGCAAGATATCATCACGAAAGATTTGACGGAAACGGATATCCCGACGGACTTTCCGGTCAGAATATTCCCTTTCTTGCCAGAGTATTGGCAGTTGCCGATGTTTATGATGCTCTTACTGCAAAGAGATCTTATAAACAGGCCACAACTCATGAACAGGCTTATAACATAATAAGCCAGGGAGCCGGTATTCAGTTTGATCCCCAGGTAGTGTCAGCCTTTCAAAGGGCTCAGGCCGATATTTTTGAAACTGCCAAGCAGATGATGGCTCAGACAATGCAGATGCAGGCTCAACAGGCTCAACAGTCGGATATGCACCAGCGGATGGTTCAAAAGTCAAGGCAGATGGACAGAGCCAATTCAGGCAAGGTCATTTAGGGCTTGGTGAAGAGATAGAAAAAGACATAAAATTAAAAGAAAGAGATGTGAAGACACATCTCTTTCTTCTAATCTTCATAAATTTTACTAAGAGCTTATTCCCTAACATATATTAAGAGCAATTTTTATAACATATATAGCAGAAAAGGCACAAATAAAACTTTCAGATTATAACTTTGTTACGTTTGTTGCCTGAGGTCCTTTTTCACCCTGAGTTACATCAAACTCAACAGCCTGACCTTCGTCTAAAGACTTGAAGCCTTCCATGTTAAGTCCTGAGTAATGAACGAATACGTCCTGACCATTCTCGTCAGAAATAAATCCATATCCCTTCTGGTTATTGAACCACTTAACTGTACCCTTCATCTACAGATACCTCCAATTAAATTAAAGATTGATGCTTTTACATCGAAAACATAATAGCACAAGTATTTTTTATTGTAAATATCTTTTATTGAAAAAAATCCTTGATTATAGTATCATATTTTACAATTGATATTTTCAAAGTGACATTTAAAGGGGAATGTGACTTTTGTCCCATTTTAAGGGAAAGCAAGGGGGAAGTGTGAATAAAAGATCAAGATACAATCTGATTTTTACTGTTTTATTTGTTTTTGTATTTATAATTGGCTTTGTTATAGGAATGCTTCTTGTTTATGTTCAGGATCAGAAAGAGATAGCAAAACTGATCGCTGCCCATGAAAAAGAAATATCAAAGCTTGAAGGGCAGAGGGAAGAGATCACATATGTCTATGTGCCCGAGAGAAAGAGAGTATTAGGGCAAACACCCATAAATTCGTATATTCTTGATAATTTTGTCATGGAAGATGGTTTCATGACCTATTATGATGAAAATGGCAAAAAAATATCACATTTGGGAGTGGATATAAGTTATCATCAGCAAAATGTCAATTGGGATGAGCTTGAAAAAGCCGTTGAGTTTGTTATATTAAGGTGCGGCTACAGAGGTTATTCCGAGGGAAAACTTAAAGTGGATGAGAAATTCAGAGAGTATGCAAAAGAGTGCAATGACAGAGGCATTCCTTTAGGAGTATATTTTTATACCCAGTCCGTTACTGTGGAGGAAGCAGTAGAAGAGGCTGAATTTGTTATTGAAACAATAAAGGATTTTGATATATCCTATCCCGTTACCTATGATACGGAATATGTATCTGATGAGTCTGCAAGAACCAGAGTTATTGAAATCTCGCCGGATCTAAGATCTCAGATGGCTGTTGCCTTTTGTGAAAGGATAAAGGAGGAGGGATATTATCCCATGGTTTATGCCTCAGAAAACTGGTTAAGGAGAAATCTTAATCGGGATATGATAGAGGACTATGATATATGGGCACCTCAGTATTTGGAAAAAAATGATTTTTTATATGATTTCACTATATGGCAGTATACGGAATCCGGTAAAATAGCGGGTATAGATACTGAGGTTGATTTAGATATCAGTATGGTTGATTATGCTTCCTTTGTTCCCCAGCTAAGGGAAGCGGTATTAAATGACCGGGTTGTAAATGTGCTTCCTTCAGAGGACAGTGACAGGATAGAATCCGCTGAAGAAGAAAAAGATGATGAGACCTCTGCTGAGGGCAAGAGTAAAAATAAACCGGAGATTTCAATAGAATCAAAGGATTAAATATATAATAAAGTATGAAGGAGACAGGCAGCAGTGAATAACAGGATACCGCCTTTAGATCATTCACTTTTTATAAGTCAGTTGTCAAATGTTCTAAAAGCAGGTGTTGATTTTTTAAATGCTCTTAAGATAATAGAGGGACAAATAGATAACAGACATCTGAAAAACGGAGTATCTGATGTGATATTCGGGATTGAAGAGGGTGAGGATCTTGCAAATGCTTTGTCCATAAGCGGTGTCTTTTCACCTTGTTTTATAGCATGTATGGAAAAAGCCGATGAAAAAAACAATCTTGTGGAATGCCTTGATGACTTTAAAAGGATATACGAGAACGAGGATAAAAGAAGAAGTATTCTTGACAGAATTATTGTCTTTCCCTTTGTGACAGGAGCCTTGGCAGTGGCATTTTTGATGGTAATAATGGGTTTTTTATTTCCTCATTTTATGGCTATGTTTGAAGGGCTTGATATAGAAATGCCGGCATTTACTCTTTGGATAAGCAGGATAAGTCTTTTTTTCAGAGATTATTTTTTGGTCATTCTTTTAGTAATACTTCTAATAAGAATATTGGGTCTTATTTTTAAGAACATTCCGGTCGGAAGACTGGCTCTCTCAAGGTATCTTCTAAAAAAAGCTCCATCAAATCACATAAAGAGAAGGATCATCTATTCAAAATTTTCAGAACTTCTTTCAGAGCTTTTAAAATATGACATTGAAAGACAGGATGCTCTTAAGCTTATTTCGCAGGAATTTGAAAAAGATTACTATTTTGGAGATATATTGGAAACGGCAGGCAAAAAGTGCGCTGAGGGAATGATGTTGTCAAAGGCTTTAGGAGAGTCGGGCTTTTTTTCCGATATGTATCTGGAGCTTATATCATTAGGAGAGGAAACCGGTAACCTTAAGGAAAGTCTTAAGGATAATCATGTTCTTTTTTTGGAGTCGGCAAATTCAGCATCAGTCAGAAGATCACATGTACTTGAACCCTTGATCATATTTACTGTTGCAATAGTGATCATGATATTTATTTTAGCTTTTATGCTTCCTATGATAGATCTTTATGATGCAGTAAGCAGGATATAGGTATTGCAATGGATAGAATAAGATCACCTTATATGGTGCTGAAGGTTGTAATTTTAATGCTTTTTACTGTTTTGATCTCAGGTCTTGCAGTAAGGAGCCTTGCCCTTTCAAAACTTCTTAAAGTAAAGAGAAAAAAGCTTGCAGTTACAGAGAAAATGGATGAGACAAGTGAAAAGATAAGACTCCTTATTAATGAGGAGCTTATGGATATCTCAACAGAGGAATATGATGCAATCCTCACTCAGATAGAAAAAGGGCAGAGCAGCTATACAAATGAAGAAGCTCTGGAGGAATTTCATAAAAGGTATGAAGAGCGTATAAATGAAAGGTTTGGAAAGGATAGTATAAAGGGAACCATATCCGGCTACTTATCCGGCCTTGGTAAAGAGGATGATGAGGTAAGGCATATAACTCTATCCTCCTCCCCTTATCTTAAGCTTGAATATGGTGAAGACGGCTATCTTTCAGACAGCAGGATAATGGATCTTTCAATGGAATATTTCAGCGGAAAGGATACTATAGCTGCAAGGGATTATGCCTTGAAGCTCATATCCCCAAACGGAAGGTTTTACAGCGGTAATAAAGAGCTGTTTTCCTTTACTCTGATAGCTGAAAAAGGGATATATTTTACCGGAAAGACCTCCTCTGTAATAGGAAATATATATGCCGGGTCTCATAGCAGGGAGGAAAGAAGAGATGCGGAGATAATTTATGGTGAAGCAGGAGCTTTCGGAGGTCTCAATATCAATTCCACCCAGCTGGTCTTCAATTCCGAGAGGATAATATCCGATGGGGATATAAACTGCAGGAATTCCTTCGTGATATTCGGAAGAGAGGATGAGCCTGTTAAACTGTATGGTAAGAGTCTTAATGAACCTGATAAGTTTAAGCTTGACAATACTGTTACAATATATGGAGAGTTTGTTGAGAACACTGATAAAAAAACCGAGGCTATAAAGAAAAGACTTAAGGAGGATATTTCCGGTCTTAAGGAGCTCTATGATTACTATGATTCGGATAATGATAAAGATTACAAAGGACCTTACAGGAAGCTTTTATCCAATTATGACGTAACCTTGTCGGAGGATTTTACCGGTGTTTTGATCACAACAGGAAATGTTATAATAGAGGAAGATGTGAATGTGGAAGGAAGCATCATATCTTTAGACAGGATTTATGTTCAGGGAAATAATAATATTGTTGCAAATAATGATATAGTTGTTGATCTGATAGAATATGAGGCAAGTGAAGACAGGGGAGAAGAGGCCAATCCTTTGGATATATTCAGCGTATCTCATCTGTTGAAGGATTATATAGATAATATCCAGTACAAGGGACTGGTATTTTAGATCCTGCTTTTTAAGGATTTTAAAGGCAGGAGTTTTTATCATTGAAGGCAGGATTAAGTTTCTTTACGGAGGAAATTATGTCAGGATTAAGTATTAGTCTTTTAGACGGATTAAAGATAACAAAAGATGGGGATGAGATACTTGACAGCATAAATCATACAAGAAAAACCAAGCTTTTGATATCGTATCTGTTGATAAATAAAAACAGGGCGGTTCCCCATGGAGAACTATTTGAGCTTCTTTGGTCAGGAGAAGATTATTCAAATCCGGGAACAGCTTTAAGGACTCTTTTATACCGCTACAGATCCCTGGTGGATTCAGTTGGGGTTAAAGAGCTTTCGGATTCCATAATCAGTAAAAGAGGAACCTACCAATGGAACCAGAAGCTGGATGTGGATATTGATATATATGATTTTGAGGATTGTGCCAACCTGGGTATCAACAGTATGGCGGAAACTGATGTTAAATTACGCTACCTCAAGAAGGCTATCGATATTTACAGGGGAAACCTTCTGCCTGATTCATCAAGGGAACATTGGGTAGTTCCCAAAAGTGTTTATTACAGAGATATGTATGTCAGGACGGTGCTTGCTTATACTGAGATACTTAAGGGAAGAAACGATTATGAGGAAATAGAAAGGGTTTGTAAGAGGGCAATAGAAATTACAGGGGATACCATTGTCCTGAAAAATGAGCTGAAGCAGGCAGAGCTTAGGGAGACAGCTGATCCCGATTTCAGGCAGGAATATGAAGTGATAGCCTCCTCCTGTAAGGATATGGAGAAGAAAATAGACTTTCTTCAAAATGATATGGAGAAGGGTACTATGGAGTCCACTGCTTTTATCTGTGATTTCGAAATGCTTAAAGAGGTATACAGACTTCAAAGAAGGCTTTTACTTAGAACCGGAGAGACAATGTTTTTGTCTATGGTCACATTAAAGCCCTTGTCCGTAGTTAAGGATCCTCTTAAGGATGAAAGAGCCATGCAGGCATTACAGGATTGTTTAAGCCATGAGCTGAGGCTTGGAGACAGTATCTGCAGATACACGGAGGATCAGTTTCTTATCATTTATCCCGTGGATGCTTTTGAAGATGCAAGGAAGGTTATGGAAAGAGTTAAAAAAAGATTTTTTGATGATTCAGGCCTTGAGGACTACATTATGGTATATAAAATAAGGCCCTTAAATAATTCAAGGGACTGACATGAGGCAAAAGAGCTTCCGGGATTTTAGCCGTCTTTAAAGGTCCAATTTGCGGAATTCTTGGGAGGGACTGACAAAATACACAAAAACTCTTTCCTTTTACCGTTATTTTAGTGTATAATGTTAAATGGTATAGATGGGGAAGGGTGATTATTTCAATTCTTTGGACAGCAAGGATTTTTACCTTTTATAATAATACTTATAAGCAGGTTTTATATGGATACAAATGCACTTACGGAAATGCACATATCTGCCTTAAAGGAAATCGGTAATATCGGTGCAGGCAATGCCTGTACCGCTCTTGCTACGTTTATGGGAACAATGGTGGATATGACGGTTCCCAATATCAGGATGTTGGATAAGGCTACAGTGGAAAAGCTCATTCAGGTTGATCATGGCTCTTTACTGGGGATAAAGGTTTCGATAAAGGGCGATCTTAAGGGAATGATAATAAACATGATAAGCGGAGAGTTTGCAAAGAGGGTCATAAATGTTTATTATCCAAGGGAATTTTCCAATTTGACTGAGTTAAATGATATGGACATGTCTGTATTAAGTGAATTGGGAAATATAACCTCCGGAGCCTGCGCCAATTCTTTAGCCATGCTGACGGGAATGTTAGTTGACATAACTGCACCTGAGCCAAAATCCTGTAGTATGAGCCAGCTTTTAAAGATCCCGGTGGATGAGTTTGGAAGTGATGGAAGCAAGGTTGTGATCATAGATGAGGAATTCAAGGTTGAAAGGACCGAGCTGTCAAGTCATATGTTCATAGTCCTTGAGGGAGATTCATTAAATCAGATATTTACAAAGATCGGAATGCCGCCGGCTTGAGGGAGTGGGCAGCTTATCATCAGGGCAGATAATGGATTTTTCGGATACACACTTTGTTTTGGGAATGATAATAAAGGATATGTTTATTGTTATTTATCGGTCGGAGATAATATCCGATCTTTTTTTTACTTAATGATTGAATTTAGGATTTAGGGTGAAAATATGAGTAATGTTTTAGAAAGCTTAAATGAGGAGCAGAAAAGGGCGGTAAAGCAGATCCAGGGGCCTTTACTGATACTGGCAGGGGCAGGAAGCGGAAAAACCAGAGTTCTGACAAACAGGACAGCTTATATGATAAGGGAGTGCGGAGTCAGTCCCTTTAATATACTTGCCATTACCTTTACGAATAAAGCTGCAAGTGAGATGAGAAGAAGGATAGATGAGATAGTAGGTTATGGCTCTGAAAGCATATGGGTGTCAACCTTCCATTCCATGTGCGTAAGAATATTAAGAAGGTATGGGGACAGGATCGGCTATGACAACAGCTTTACCATTTATGATACAGATGACTCCAAGGTGCTTATGAAGGATGTGTGCAAAAGACTGAAGATCGATACAAAGCAGAGTCCGGAGCGGGTATTTCTATGGGAGATATCCCATGCAAAGGATGAACTTATATCAGAGTATGATTATGCAAAAAAGGCTTCTTATGATTTTACCCTTCAGGACACAGCAAGAGTCTACAGAGAATATCAGGAGAGCTTGAAAAAGAATAATGCCATGGATTTTGATGATCTGATCGTAAAGACCATAGAGTTATTTAAAAGCTGTCCCGAAGTACTTCTGAACTATCAGGAGAGGTTTAAATACATAATGGTTGATGAGTATCAGGATACGAACACTGCTCAGTTTGAGCTTGTAAGACTCCTTTCCGACAGATACAGAAATATATGTGTGGTGGGGGATGACGATCAGTCAATATATAAGTTCAGAGGAGCAAATATAAGAAATATTCTGGATTTTGAGACTCATTACAGGGATGCCTGTGTTATAAAGCTGGAAGAGAATTACCGATCTACCCAGAATATCCTTGATGCGGCAAATTCAGTTATCCATAATAATATGGGACGTAAGGATAAGACCCTGTGGACAGGAAGGGGAGAGGGAGAAAAGATCCACCTAAGACAGCTGGATTCGGCCTATGATGAGGCTGAATTTGTAGTTGATGATATAAGAAAGAACAAAAGAGAAGGGGATCTTGAGTACAGGGATACTGCTGTTTTATACCGGACAAATGCTCAATCCCGTGCCATTGAGGAAAAACTGATAATGGCCGGAATACCATACAATGTTGTGGGAGGAGTAAATTTCTATTCAAGAAAAGAGATCAAGGATCTTCTTGCCTATTTGAAGGTAATAGATAACGGAAGGGATGATCTGGCTGTTAAAAGGATAATAAATGTCCCTAAAAGAGGGATAGGCAGCTCTTCTGTCTCAAAGCTTGAAAGCTTTGCCGAAGCTAACGGCTTAAGCTTTTATGAAGCTCTGAAAAGAGCATATATGATAATACCCGGCAAAAGCCTCAGTAAAATAAATGAGTTTACAGAGCTTATTGAGGAGCTTCGTAAAGAGGCAGGGGAGGTCTCCTTAGAGGATCTTGTAAACGAAATACTTGATAGAACAGAATATATTGAAAAGCTTGAAGCAAATGATGAATATGATGCTAAGGCAAGGGTGGAAAACATCGATGAATTTATAACAAAGGTTGTGGCTTTTGAAGAAGGCTCAGAGGATAGAGAAGAGGATAGCATAGGGATCGAGGATAAGGAAAGGGAAGCAGAGGATCAGGAGGAAAGGAGCATACTTTCAAGATTCCTTCAGGAGGTGGCTTTGGTTGCAGATATCGATAAGGTATCCGAGGACGATAACAGAGTCCTTTTGATGACTCTTCATTCCGCAAAGGGTCTTGAATTTCCTTATGTTTATATTACAGGAATGGAGGAGGGACTTTTTCCGGGTTATATGGCAATAAGCTCTGAGGATGAAGGGGAGCTTGAGGAGGAAAGACGTCTTTGCTATGTGGGTATAACAAGAGCCAAAGAGCATCTGACCCTTACTTCTGCCAGGTCAAGAATGGTAAGAGGGGAAAGACAATACCATGCCCCTTCAAGATTTTTGGATGAAATTCCTGTGAAGCTTTTTGATAGCAATGTAAGAAAACCAAGGATAAGGGAGGAGGATCGTCCTTATCCTGCAACAGTAAAGGTTCAAAAGGAAGTTTTTAGAACGAAACCCTATGCATCCAGCAGTCAGACCAGTAAATACAGGCTGGCGGAAGAAAAGAAGCCCTTTATTGCTAAAGCAGCTATAAAAACCGGTAAGTCAATGCTTTCAGACTGCAAGGATGAGCTTGAATACGGAGTCGGAGACAGGGTAAGACATATAAAATTCGGAGATGGTGAGGTTCTCGAAATAAAATCCGGAGGCAGAGACTATGAAGTGACTGTTAAATTCGATGGTCCCGGAGTTAAGAAGATGTTTGCCGGATTTGCAAAGCTTGTTAAAATTATGTAGAAAATAAATTATTATTGTGGTAAACTGTTAAGTGTGATCAGATCACAATATTTCCATAGGAAGGGAGAGGGTATTATGGGCAAATTTAATTTGGGAGATATTAACTTGGATAAGTTCAATTTTGATAAGCTGAGTCTGGATAATCTGAATTTTGATAAGTTAAATTTTGATAAAGTTAATGATATAGTTAAGACTATTAAGGCTCAGGAAGAGTTGGGAAAGGCAAAGGCAAGTGAGATTATGAATGCGGTGAAAGTCGGAGAGATCTTAAAGAAAAAGGAAGAAATACAGGAAGAAGAAAAAAAGAAATCAAAATTAGGACTTATAATCGGGATAGTTGTATTTATTGTTGTGTTTGCTGCAGTTGCCTACGGACTTTACTGTTACTTTACTCCGGATTATCTTGATGATTTTGACGATGATATTGAAGATGAAGAAGATGAGTTTGAGGATGATTTCTTTGAAGACGAGGAATCCGATAACTGAGGCAGAAGCTTCTGTCGGTTATTTAGAGTCAGGTAAAAATTCATCTATACAGGCTTTTATCTAAAGGATAATAATGAGCTGTCGCATGTTCTCTGCGGCAGCTTTTTGAATAATAGGATCATTTATGAGAAAGAGGTAAAAAATGAAAGCACTTATAGCTATGAGCGGAGGAGTAGACAGCTCTGTAACAGCACAGCTTATGAAGGATAGAGGCTATGATTGTGTGGGAGCTACCATGATTCTTTTGGACTCTTGCCTTGAAAAAGAGTCTGAAGGAAATAATATAAATAAAAATATTGAAGATGCAGCAGGGGTCTGTGAAAAAATAGGAATTCCCTTTGAGCTGCTGCATTATGAAGAGGAATTCAAAAAAAGAGTTATAGAACCCTTTATAGAATGCTATGAAAGAGCCCTTACCCCAAATCCCTGTATAGAATGTAACAGATGCATAAAGTTTAAGAGACTATTTGAGGATAAAGAGAGGCTTGGATGCGATATATTGGCCACAGGACATTATGCAAGAGTCGAATATGATGAGGCAAGGGGAAGGTATCTTTTAAAGAAGGCTAAGGATCCTGACAAGGATCAAAGCTATGTGCTTTATACCTTAACTAATGAGCAGCTAAAGTCGATAGCTTTCCCCTTAGGTGAGTTTACAAAGGAGGAAACAAGAGCTTTGGCTCAAAGAGCAGGCCTTGAGAATGCAAAGAAAAGTGACAGTCAGGATATATGTTTTGTTCCTGAGGGAAAATATGCTGAGTTTATTGAAAAATATACAGGGAAAAGCTATCCTGAGGGTGATTTTATTGACAGGGAAAAAAGGCTTTTGGGAAGGCACAAGGGTTATATAAGATATACCATAGGTCAGAGAAAGGGGCTTGGAATCTCAGCTGAGTATCCTCTCTATGTGAATGATATAGATCCGGAAAATAATGAAGTTACTCTGGGTAAAAATGAGGAGCTCTTTATGAAAAGTCTTATTGCTGACAATATCAATCTCATTGCGGTTGACAGGATAGATAAGCCCATGAGGGTAAAGGCCAAGATAAGGTACAGACAGAAAGAACAGGCTGCTCTTGTGGTTCAGATCGATGAGGATCACCTTAAGGTGGAATTTGAGGAGCCTCAGAGAGCCATCACCAGGGGACAGTCTCTTGTGCTTTATGATGATGACATTGTTTTAGGAGGAGGAATAATTGTAAGCTGCCAAAAGTAGGACATAGCAGAGGGGCTGATGGAGGATGTAGAAAGTAAGACTGTGTTTTCCTATAAAGTCAAGAAAGGGAATCCTTGTGGAGACACATTTTAAGAATTTTTCCCTGTATAAAACACCTGTAGTCTGTAAAAGCCTGCAAAACCCGTATCCCGAAATATATAAAAAGAGCCAGGGTATAAGCGGAAAATAGTCCGAGGAAGTAAAGTCGGGAGTAGGAAAACCAAATGGTATAAGAAGCTTATGGTTATACAGACAGTCCGGCAGCTTAAACAGTCTTAATCTGTAAAAACCAAGATAGCCGGAGGGTATTGAATAAGTTATAAAGAAAAGTAAAAGTGACAAAAGAAATACAGGAAGGGGAGGGAATCTGTCCAATATTTTGGACAGAGGAACCATAAAGAGCATGGAGGCTCCTATAAGGAATAAAACACCATAATAAATGGCTATGGATGGATCAAAAATAAAGGTTACAAAGGTTACCAGGATTCCCAGTAATGATACTATGAGGCCGCGTTTAAAGCTTTTTTTATTAGAAAGATTCCATACAAAGCCGGACAGGAAAATGAAGGAGATACAGATATACTGTTCCCAGGCAAAAACCCGGGGGTCATATATCCAGCTGTTTTGGCCTTTAAAAATAACAAAAAGGTCATAACAAAAGTGGTAAGCTATCATTACTAAAACCACAAAGCCTCTGTATGCATCAAGAAGATGCAGTCTTTTTGATCCTGAATTCATTTCAATGCGTCCTTTTGGTTTAATATAGTATGAATATAAGATATAATATGATGTATGCCAAAAGCAAGGGGCATTTGAGGATATTTTCTAAATATAAAAGAGAATGAGATTTAAAGGGATAGAATTATAGAAAAACATAAAGGCAGGAAGAATAATGAGCAGCTTTGAAAGTGCAAATAAAAATTTATATACTGTTTGGGGTAAAAGATTTGACAGGGAGGATGTTTTGCCTGAGTATCCAAGACCCTTGATGAAACGTGATAGTTATGTAAACTTAAATGGGGAGTGGGATTATGCTTTCACCTCTGCTGACCATATTTTGCCAAGGGATATTGAATGGATGGGAAAGATAGTGGTTCCCTTTTCGCCGGAGGCTTCACTTTCCGGGGTTTTAAGACAGTTAAAGCCCAATGAGCTTCTTTGGTACAGAAGGCTTGTAAAGCTTCCGAAGGATTATAAAAAGGGGATGCATCTTCTTCTTCATTTTGGAGCCGTTGATCAGATATGTGTGGTTTACATAAATGGAGAAAGGGTAAAAAGACATATAGGTGGTTACCTTCCTTTTTATGTTGATATTTCCACCTGTACAGGTAACGGAAAGGATGAGGCAGAGATAGTATTAAGTGTCAGGGATAAAAGTGAGAGCTCCTTTCACAGCAGGGGAAAGCAGCTGTTAGAAAGAGGGGGAATGTTCTACACGGCTCAAAGCGGTATATGGAAGACTGTCTGGATGGAATCTGTGGAAAAAAAGTATATCAGAAGCTATGAGATAAGACAGGATGCTGCAAGAGGAAAGGTTTCCTTTGAGATATATTTAAACACCCGGGTTTTAGAGGGGGAAGAGGCCGGAGAGCTGGCAGAGGGAAAAGCAGAAGTAAAAGGATCGCATAAAAGAAGGATCAGCTTTTTTTCAAAGGACAAGCTGGAAATAAAGGTGAAAAAACCTTATATTGACCCTGCCATAGCTATGGATCCTGAATTGTTGAAAGAGGAAGAAAACAAAGATAGGAAAGATATGAAGGGGTATTGTCCGGATATTGATTTTGATATTTTGGATAGAGAGGGAATATTAAATACCGGATTAAAAATAGAAAGGCTTAGATTTAAGAAAAATGTGGTTTATCTGGATATAAGATTGAAGGAGAAGGAGCTGTGGTCTCCGGAAAGCCCCTACCTCTATTATTTCAGGCTGAAGGTTTTTGATGATGAGATAAAGGGTTATTTTGCCCTGAGGACCTTAAGTATAGAAAAAAAAGGAGATCATAGATCCGGAGTGATCGGTAGGCTTGGTGATGAGCTTCTTAATCATCCAAGGATCTGTTTAAATCATAAGGCATATTTTCAAAACGGAGTCCTGGATCAGGGTTACTGGCCGGAGGGACTCTACACGCCTCCTTCTGACAGGGCGCTGATATACGATATCCTGAAAATGAAGGAGCTTGGCTATAATATGCTAAGAAAACATTTGAAGATAGAGGCTGAAAGATATTATTACCATTGTGACAGGTTCGGGATGATAGTATGGCAGGATATGGTAAACGGAGGAGCTAAATATAATTTCTGGTTTGTTACCTACCTTGCAACCTTGTTTAATACAGTCAGGTACAGGATATTTGATGATTGTTACTATCTCTTATCCAGAAAAAACAAGGCCGGTAGGATTGAATTTGAAAGAGAGATGAAAAAAACCGTAAAGCTCTTATATAATCATCCCAGCATATGCAGCTTTGTAATATTCAATGAGGGCTGGGGTCAGTTTGATGCAAAGAGGCTGACAGAGGAGCTTAGGGCTATTGATAAGAGCAGGATAATAGATTCCGCCAGCGGATGGTTTGATCAGGGATGCGGAGATGTGAGGAGCCAGCACTATTACTTTATGAAGCTCAGGGTACAGTGGTGTTTGAAAAGAGCCACCGTTATTTCTGAGTACGGAGGCTTTCCTTATGCAGTAAAGGAGCATGCTATGTACAATAAGGTGTACGGTTATCATAACTGTAATAGTATGGAGGAGCTGAAGGAAAAGTATACAAGGCTCATGAGGAAAATAATAGAACCGGAAATAGACAAGGGGCTGTCAGCAATTGTTTATACGCAGCTGTCGGATGTGGAAGAGGAGGTAAACGGTATTCTCACATATGACAGGGAAGTATGTAAATTTGAAGGTTTGCAGACATTAGCCGGTCCCGCCGGTGTTTAAAGATAAAACTCCTTTCCCATTCAGACCCTGCGACAGCAGATATGGTGAAAGGAGTTTTTATGTCAGCCTTAGTCATAGTTTATAATGACTTAAAAGATTTTAGGAGAGGATAGCAGCATGAAAAAAGGCCGTGAATATATTGGTTATGTGGAGAAGGTAATATTTCCCAATAAGGGCAGGGTAAGGATAATAAAGGAAGCAGGGGATCCGGCTGAAGAAGATTCCTGTATTTTGGATCTTGAAAATATGGAAAATCATATCGGTGATGGATATGATACTGAAGGTGATGCAGGAAAGATATGTCAGGTAAAGGATGTGGTCAGGGGTCAGCTGATAAGATTCAGGCTGACAAAGAAAAGAAATCAGAGAGCTGAAGGACTTCTTTTGAAGGTAGTAAAAAGATCTCCCCTGGAAACAGAAGCAAAGTGTCCGTATTTTGGTACATGCGGTGGCTGTACCTATGCAAATCTTCCCTACGATAAACAGCTTGAGCTTAAGGAAAGCCAGGTGAAGGAGCTCCTTGAAGGGATTATGCCGGATTATTTGGATCTGGAAAAAATATGGGAAGGGATACTTAAAAGCCCAAAAGAGTATGAGTACAGAAATAAAATGGAATTTTCCTTTGGAGATGCCAGCCTTGGAGGAGATCTGGAGCTTGGTTTACATAAAAAAGGAAGCTGCTATGATATCGTTACAGTAAAGAAGTGCCGGATAGTGGATGAAGACTTTAGAAAGATACTGGCAGAAAGTCTGTCCTATTTCAGAGGAAAAGAGACACCCTATTATCATAAAAAAAGTCATGAAGGATATCTGAGACATCTTTTGGTAAGAAAGGCTGAAAAGACAGGGGAGATACTGGTGGATTTAGTTACCAGTTCCCAGCTTCCTTTAGATACTCCCTGTACTGAAGTAAGTCTTTTGGAGGATTATAAGAATGCATTACTGTCTTTAAAATTGGACGGAAAGATCAGAGGAATATTGAATACAGTAAATGATTCCGTAGCGGATACAGTGAAAAATGAGAGTACAAAAATCCTCTATGGGGAGGACTGTTTTTTTGAGGAGCTCCTTGGACTGAAATTTAAGATCACTCCCTTCTCATTTTTTCAGACCAATACTCTTTCTGCAGAGCTTTTGTACAGTAAAGCCAGAGAGTATGTTTTGGATGTAAAAAAGGGCAGCAGGGATAAGGTATTATTTGATCTCTATTCCGGGACGGGAACTATAGCCCAGATCCTTTCCGGAACAGCGGATAAGGTTGTAGGTGTTGAGATAGTGGAGGAAGCGGTAGTAGCTGCCAGGGAAAATGCAGAGATAAATAGTTTACATAACATAGAATTTATTACCGGGGATGTCTTGAAGGTTTTAGATGAAATAGAAATAAAACCGGATTTTATAATCCTTGATCCTCCAAGGGATGGAATTCATCCAAAGGCTATAAAAAAGATAATAGACTATGGAGTAGATAATATACTCTATATATCCTGTAAACCCACAAGCCTTGCCAGAGATCTGGAGATCTTCATCTCTAAGGGATACGAACCGGTCAGGATATGCGCCATCGATCAATTCCCGGGAACGGTGCATGTTGAGACTGTCTGTTTGCTGACGCGAGAATAGCGTATTTACGGGCTTTGTAGGCATTTTCAGAGGAAAGATATCGACGAAAATAGGGGGATAAAAAATGTACTTTTGGAGGGAAGTAGCGCTAGGTTGATGAGAAAAATAACCTATCGGCGGGCAATCTGCCGAAAACGCCAAAAAGTATAGCGCTGATTATGTGCGCAGAAATGTATTTATTTAGTCCGCCGAGAGGTATAAAAAGATGGCGGATAGAGGGATTAAATCCTTTATATTGTACCGCTCTTGAGTATAATTTTAGATAGAAAAGAAAAGCAAAAGAATAGAATTAACAATTCGAGGAGGATATTTCGATGGCTAATGATAAGTTTAATGTGGTAGGAAGTAATATTGCCGAAAAAGCCACTATGATTTGGAATGTAGCAGATATGTTGAGAGGACCATTCAAGCCACATGAGTATGGCTTGGTTATACTTCCTATGACAGTAGTGAAGAGATTTCACGATTGTTTGCTGCCGACGCATGATGCTGTATTGGAACAATATGAAAAGGTTAAGAACTTTGCGGTTATAGA
>JAILBX010000236.1 GCA_024680675.1 Lachnospiraceae bacterium
ATCATTAAGGCAGGATCCAGAATCCAGCGTGTATGACAGCGTATCGAAGATCTTCGATAGACAAAAGGCCGGTAGATCGACTTGATGAATCAAGTGTAGTCTACCGGTCTTCTTATCTCAAGCTAGGGTCTGAACTGTAACATGTTCCACAAATAATCTATAATCTTCTAACTCAGCTATATCTTCCTTTTCCATATTGGCATATACTACATCTGGAAGCTTAACCCTGACGCTATTGTCTTACAGCATGCGCCTTTCCAGATTATTTATGTTCGTTTATGTATTTCTCATACTTCCCAATGCTTATATAAAGCATCACCTCTTCCAGATCACTTTTTGTGGCATCCGGATGGTCTTGTATGTAATCAATTACTATCTGACGCTTCTCTTTTGTGTTCATCAGTGCCAGGGAGCTGCCAAGAAAATCACGGTCAGGACAGTTTATATGCGACGCCAGGGCATGCACGAACTTCTTTTGTGATACACGCTCCTTCATGCCATGCAAGAAAAGCCTGGCCTATCTGGCATAGTATTCATCATACTCCTGCCTGATCTGAGCAGGCGTATCTTCTGCAAGGTCATACCATCCGTCCCTGTATCGGCACAGATACGGAGTAAAGGAATACTCCGTCAGGTCATCCGGGTCGTTATACCTGGTGGGATATGGCGGTGTTTTTTCATCCGGATAATTCTTTTCCCATCTTCCAGCTATTAAATTTGGCATATGCTTCCCCCATCCTTTTCCAAATGACATACATCGAATTCAGCCCGATTCATACCCGTCACTTACTTCCCATTCCAAAAATCTGTTGAGAAGGCAAATAAGCCCCCGATGACCCTGATTATAATCTTTAGGGTACAGCTCATATCCAGATGCATTTATACTACTCTCATTTTCATAGACAACCTGCAGCTCAAAACTGTACCCATCCTCAACCATATCATCAGATGCATGAAAACTATTCCACGCCCAAATGTTTAATCTGTCAATGACATGCCCCAGCAGCTCCAATGCTTCAGCACTAATACTTTTATGGACACTGAGCTCTACTCCGTTTCTTCCCCTGGCAGTGAACACCACGCTATTGTCCACACACCGTCTGATCTGATATTTTTGGTATCCCCAGAAATAGGATCCGAAGAAATACCTGAATTCAGTGATGCGCATTACCCTTTCCCTGCCAGCAGCAATAATGTTGTAAACGGTAGAATAGAATCATCATATTTCGGCAGTTTGTAATCGACACTTTTTCGATATTTTTCAGCCATCATATAAATATTGCTGCCGAATGCTTATAATGGCATTCGGAGGTGATGAAAGGATGGATTGGAGTATGTATGCAGATATCCAAAATCTAAAACGAAAAGGGTTCAAGAAGACACAGACTGCTGATAAATTGAAAATTCACAGACAAACTGTCGCGAAGTATTGGGACATGCCACCAGATGACTTTATGAAAGAATGTCTTAAACACCGAGCCCGAAAGCCTGATGTATATAAAGATTTGATTATAGAATGGCTTACGGAAAACCCAGACATGTCAGCTGCTCAGCTTTACGACTGGTGCAAAGAACACAGCCCGCTCGAAACGCTTGATTTTCAAAAGCGATCATTTCAGGACTACGTTAAAAGTATCCGGGATGAATACAACATTCAAAAGCCTGATAAATCCAGGCAATATGAAGCTTCTGACGAGCGTCCACCCGGAGCTCAGGGACAGGTTGATATGGGAGAAATATCTCTCATGACTACATCTGGAAGGCATAGGAAAGTTTACTGTTTTGCAATGGTTCTCTCTCATTCCAGGTATAAATATGTACTTTGGCAGTTGCGCCCATTTACTACAGAAACGTTTATTACTGCACACGTGAAGGCATTCGAATACTTCGGAGGTCGACCCAGAGAGATCGTTTATGATCAGGACAAGGTCTTAGCGGTCAGTGAAAACAACGGAGACATCATATATACAGCAGGATTTCAGAATTACCTGGATGAAGTCAAGTTTTCTGTATACCTATGTCATGGGGCGGATCCAGAATCCAAAGGTCCGGTGGAAAATGTAGTAAAGTTTGCAAAGCATGGATTTGCTGAACACAGGATACTGAGCGATATAGACAGCTTTAATGAGGAATGCCTTGCATGGCTGAAAAGAACAGCAAACCATGATGTACATGGGACAACAAGAAAAAGACCGGATGAAGCATTCGCCGTCGAAAAGGAATACTTAATTCCGGTCTCTGAGTATAGCTTTGCAGCTACCAATGAAGAAAGTATAAGCTATCCTATCCGTAAAGACAATATAGTTCTTTACAAAGGTAACAGATACAGAGTCCCAGTAGGGACATACCACCGTGATAAAAGGGTTTTCATGGTGATAGACGATGATAAGGATACGATTGATATAACTGATGCTATAACAGGCGAAATATATGCAACACATCCGCTGTGCCATGAAAAAGGTCAGCTTATAGGCAAATCGGAAAGATCCGAACGTGACAAGAATAAAACAGTTAAGGCTCAGGAAGAAGCACTCATGGAGCTGTTTGAAGATGACGAACTGGTCGGGCCTTTTCTGGAACATATACATCATGAGAAACCCAGATATTACAGAGACCAGCTTGGTGTTATCAAGAAGCTGTTTGAAGAATGGAACAAGGAAGACATAATAAAAGGGCTTAAATATTGCAGTGAAAAAGAGCTTTACTCTGCAAATGAACTTAAATCCAGCATTATCTATCTTACGCAGGAATCGCTTGATAAGCGCAGAACTAAGCCTCGAGACAGCACTCCGCTCCCAGAGAAATACAGAGGGGACAAGCCGGGAGTACGTTCTCTTAGTGACTATGAGAACGCAATGGATGAAAGGAGTGCAGTAAATGGATAAAATAGCTGTTTTACGTGAGCAGGCGGCATCGCTGTCATTACATAATACAAAAGATAAACTTGAAGAGCTTATACATCAGGCAGAACAGGAGGAACTTACATACACATCTTTTGTTGAGAATATATTTAGCGGAGAAATCAAATATCGTCATGACAAGGCACAGGCCAAGAGAATAAAAGAGGCTGGATTTCCTTATCTAAAGCATCTTAAAGACTTTGACTTGAGTTTCTGCAGGTCTATTTCAAAGAAACAGTTCAAGCAGTTGTCAGAGCTTACATGGATAGATGGGATATATAATCTCATACTTTCAGGGCCACCAGGCGTTGGTAAGACCCATCTTGCAATAGGGCTTGGATACCATGCATGTGAAGAGGGATATAAGGTCAGTTATACGACCATGCAGTCATTGGTTCAATGCCTGCGGACAGAGGAAATAGACAGGCGCAGCCGCACAAAGATGAACAGGATCAGGAAGTCCAGCCTTCTGATAATAGATGAGGTTGGATATCTTCCTATAAGCGCTACCGAAGGAAACCTATTCTTTCAGCTTGTATCAGAGCTTCAGGAGCAGACTTCTATTGTTATTACAACGAATAAAGGCTTTGAAGAATGGGCGGAATTCCTTAATGATCCAGCACTTGCTACTGCAATCCTGGACAGGTTGTCCTTTAGGTGTGACCGGATAAAGATAACCGGCAAAAGCTATCGCCTTGAAAACCGCAAATCATTTCTGAATGAAGGAGAAACAACTGATGAAATTTAAAAATCATGTATCACCAGAATTACAGGTTTTTCTGGAGAATGAATACAAAGAATACGTCAAGAAAACACCACTTACAAAGGATGAACGAAAAGCCCTTCGTGAATGGGTCAAGGAAGGGTACAGTGTATATGAGAATTCAAGGGGTGCCTGGTATGATGGGCAGGTTCCTGTAGAATTTATAGAGGTATATCGAGATGAAAAATATATCAGAGAGCATACACAGGGGATGTCACCTGAAGAAGCCAGAAAGCTTGCCCTTGCCTACTATGGCTGGGATGATGAACCGGATGACAACAATATATCTTCATCCGAAATATTTGATGAAGAGATCTTAAAAAACCCTGTACCATTTAAATAGATTAAAAGTCCGGGGATAATCTCCCCGGATGATATTTATAATATTTGGCTGGAAAATGTCGATCCTTAACTGCCGAAAAATGTCGATTATAAACTGCCAAAAAATGTCGAAAATTGCTTGCTTTTTACACATTCTTATTTTCAGCTCCGCCAAAGCTAAAAGAAACTCTCTCTACAGGCTTTTTTGACAGGTCGAACCATTCTCCAGTTCCTTCATATCTAATAAAAGCCGGTATGCATTTCACACCGGCCAATTTGCACAACATAAAGAGATTGTCATCAAAACCTTTAAAGTTTATCAGGCAATCTCTTATTTTTATTGTCAGTTCTGAGCAACATCCTTCATAGAGAAGCTGATTC
>JAILBX010000240.1 GCA_024680675.1 Lachnospiraceae bacterium
TCAGGCTCCCTTTGATTTTGACGTTTCGGTTAAGGATGTTTACAGTGGCTTGTATACGGGAGCAAGAGTGGCTCTTATTCCAAGGGAATACTTTTCAAACCCTGCCATGCTTATGGATTTCCTTTGTGAAAATAAGGTAACCACATTAATATGGGCTGTTTCCGCAATGTGTTTTGTATCTATTATGAATGGCCTTGAATATAAAACCCCGGACAGAATAAATAAGATAATGTTCAGTGGAGAAATGATGCCTGTCAAGCAGCTTAATAAATGGAAAAAGTTTATTCCAAATGCCAGCTATGTAAATCTTTACGGTCCTACGGAGATAACCTGTAATTGCAGCTACCATATCCTTGACAGGGAATACGAAAAGCATGAGATCATTCCCATTGGTATTCCTTTTAGAAATGAGAAGGTTTTTCTGCTGGATGAAAAGGATGAGCTCATAACCGGGCCGGGGCTTGAAGGAGAGATCTGTGTATCAGGAAGCTGTCTGGCTCTGGGATATTATAAGGATAAGGAAAAGACTGACAGGGCTTTTGTACAGAACCCTTTGAATAGGGACTTTTATGAGAGAATATACAGAACCGGAGATATGGGAAGATATGATGAGGAAGGAAGACTCATATATACCTCAAGGAAGGACTTCCAGATAAAGCATATGGGTCAGAGGATAGAACTTGGAGAAATAGAAGTTGCGGCAATGTCCATCGAAGGAAGCGAGAGAGCCGCCTGTCTCTATGACAGTAAAAGAAAAAGAATATGTTTGATCTTTTCAGGCAGTATAGAAAAGGAGGATTTATCAGAAAAGCTTCATTTGAAGCTTCCACCCTATATGATGCCGGGAAAAACAGTGAAGCTGTCTGAACTTCCCTTAAATAAAAACGGAAAAATAGACAGAAAGGCTTTGGAGGAATATCTTTAATATGATAAATGATGATGAATTAAGACAGATAGCTGAAAAATACTCTACACCTTCCTTTGTTTTTGATGGAGAAGAAGCATCAAAAAGGGCAGAGGACATAAAAAAAATACTGAAGAGCTCCGGAAAAAAGGTAAGACTTTGCTATTCCATAAAAGCAAATCCCTTTCTGATCCCTTTGCTGACAGATTCGGTGGATATGTTTGAGGTATGCAGTCCCGGAGAACTTGAGATCTGCAAGCATTACAAGGTTCCCGGGGAAATGATCATATATTCGGGAGTTCATAAGGAGCTTAAGGATATAAGCGAAGCAATAAAATATGGGGTAAAGATAATAACAGTAGAGTCTGTCAGGCATTACGAGCTTATAAATGCTGCCCTTCAAAGGTTTGCTGCAAAGGTGGATATAATCCTCAGACTGTCTGCAAAAAGCCAGTTTGGCATGTCCCCTGAGGATATTGATCTTGTGATCAGAAAAAACAGGTCAGATAAGAATATAAATATCCTGGGTATCCATTATTTTGTAGGTACACAAAGAACGAAGCTTAAGCATCAGAAGGAAGAGATAGCTATGCTGGCTGCTTATATAAAAGAAGTAAGATCTTCAAGCGCCTTACCCCTGCCGCTTTTGGAATATGGTCCGGGTCTTCCCTTTCCTTACTTTGAGGGAGATGACCACTCAGATACCCTTGCTCCCTTAAAGGAGTTAAATCCCCATCTGGATATGCTGTCGGATATAAGTGAGCTTACGGTAGAGATGGGAAGATTTCTATCAAGCAGTTGTGGATACTATTTAACAAAGGTAGTGGATAAAAAGAGCTCTTTTGGCAGAAACTGGTGTATAGTGGATGGCGGAATTCATCACGCAAACTATTATGGACAAATGTTGGGTATGAAAATTCCTAAAATGAGGATTTTGCCATATAATGGGAAGATCGAAAAAAACACTGAAAAATGGGCTGTTTGCGGGTCTTTATGTACAACAAATGATGTACTTGTACGGGAGTGTGATATGCAGGAGCCAATGCTTAATGATCTTTTAGTGTTGTGTAACATTGGCGCTTACTCGGTAACAGAAGGAATTAATCTTTTTCTGAGCAGAAGCATGCCAAGAGTTTTGATAAAAGATCATGATCAGATAAGGCTTGTGAGAAATTTTGTGGAAACCTGGCGGGTAAATTCTTAAATGTGCTGAAAAATTTTTTGAGTCCAAAATAAAAAGCATAAAAAAGCTCCTTTAAGCTTTTAGTAAGCTAAAGGAGCTTTTTTATATATATGATCATTTTTAGCGGTTAAGATTAAGCTTTTCATCCAATTCGTTAGAGGTGAATTCGATATTTGCTTCCTTTTTTCTTTCCACATCCTCTCCGAAAACGGTCTTCCAGTCATTTTTCATGGATATGGGGGTCCAGCCATTTTCCTCACAGGCTTTGCAGAGCTCTTTAGAGGTCTTGATGTTTCCCTTTTCTCTTTTGGTGTCATCACAGCATACTATAAAGGCAAGACTCATATAGGGATTGTTAAGGGTAGTATAGGTGGCCATTGAGTAGTCTGTGCTGCTGTTTCCAAAGCAGAGAACCGGTTGCTTTCCGATTTCCCTTTGGATAGAGACGACCTTGTTCAAATTAACATCAGTAAAGATATGTTCATCTCCGTTAATAAGCTTATCATCCTTTTTGAAGATGTAATCGTTGCCGCTTGTCTCCTTTTGACCTGTGGCTGCTATGCTCCTGTCGGAGCCTATAATATGGTTTAAGGGTACATTGATACTCCCGTCAATATAACCTCTCGCAACAAGTCTGTCAGATTCACTTACCACATAAATTATAAAATCATTTTCGGAAAGATAATTAATAAGCTGCTCCATCGGT
>JAILBX010000261.1 GCA_024680675.1 Lachnospiraceae bacterium
GAAGGACTTGATTATAAGCTTAGCGTTTCAAAGAATAAGGCAGTGGGAGAAGGAAAATACAAGCTTACCTTCCTTGGAAACTATAAGGGACATAAGGCAATAACAGGAAGCTTTAATATACTGCCCACAGAGCTAAGCTCAGAAAACGCAGAGCTTTCTTCTCCTGACCTGATCTATAAAAAGGCCGGAAAGTATTTTTATATTTCAACAAATTCACTATTTATGATATTATACTAGCTGGAATGTCAATGAAGAAAATTTTGCTTATGTATATCTGATTTTTATCATTTTCTGTGAAGAGGTTATACTTAGTAAAAAGAAATGATAACAGGTAGTTTAATGCTATGAAAATATCTGATTTAAAGTTAAAAAAAATATATCTCCTTGTTTTAATAGCTATAGAGGTCATTATTGCAATAATTTATTTTAATAAGTTAAGATCCCGTCCGGATATTTTTATAGAGCTCCCTGTTTTTGAGGCCCGCTCAGAGCTTGGGACAGTCTATGAGGATGGTTTTCACTTTGATTATGATAAAGGGGAGCTTGTGACTTCCAGGGATACAGCTTATCCGCTGAACCTTAAGGTAAAAATTCCCAAGGGAGCTTATAAATTTACTTTAAGATACAGGGCCGCGGCTGCAAGTAAGGTGGGGCTTTATTCACCCTCGGATCCTGATGCGATAGAGTGTGATGAGATAGGGCTTTCTCATATTTACAATGAGGTTTCTGTAAATATGATGGTAATAAGGGATGTGGAGGATGCAGATCTTTATTTTAAGTACTGCGGCTTTCAGGATTTTACCATAGAGGGTGCTTCGATAGAGAGCAGTGATCATGATATCCGGCCAAGGCTTATCTTTTTTATCTTTGTTTGCTTTCTTGTGGATCTTTTAGCTTTTTTGATAATAAATAAAAAGCTATATAGTTCAGAACATTTTATTCCCCTTTCAGTATGTATTTTCTTTGCTCTGTTAGCCTCCATCCCTCTGTTTTCAAACTATCTTCCCTTATTTGATGATTATGCCTTTAGCTATCTTAAGATAGAGGGCATAAAGGATGGACTTCTTGACGGGCAGTTTCCTGTAAGGCTTCATCCCTATTCCCTTCTTGAATACGGATATGCGCCTGCATATTTTTATCCGGACCTTTTTATATATATTCCGGGGATATTAAGACTTGCAGGTTTTTCCCTTATGGATTCCTTCAGGTTTTTTATGCTTCTTGTTAATATTGCAACAGGACTTATAGCCTATTATTCTCTTTGCAGGGTTATAAAAGACAGGCTTGCGGCTACTGTTGGCAGTATTTTATATATCTTTTCCATATACAGGATATTTGATATATACCGCAGAGGAGCCATGGGTGAATATCTTGCCATGATCTTTTTGCCTTTAATAATTGCAGGTATGTATGGGATACTATGTAGCGATAAAGAAGGAAAAGACTTTAAAAGCTCTTATGTATTACTGACCCTTGGAATGTCTGCCCTTATTTATTCCCATGTTTTGAGCCTTGAGATGACGGGGATATTTCTCCTGCTTTTATGTGTATTTATGATAAGAAGCCTTATTGATCCCCACAGATTTAAGATGATCTTAAAGGCAGCTCTATGGACCCTGCTTTTGACTGCCGCCTTTTTTATTCCCTTTATTGATATGCTAAGAAGGGATCTGTATAAGGTGTTTACTGATACCCCTTATTCAGCTGCAGCCAATGCCCTTCATCTCTCAAACTTTATATCATGCTTTATAATACCGGCCTCGGAATATAGACCGGGTGAAAACTTCAGTGGAGATTTTTCCTATGGGATAATCCTCCTTTTGGGGATACCTGTATATATATTGGTATATTTCTTAAAACTCAGAAGCAATAAAGAAGTGTCAAAGAAGAATGGAAGAACTTGGTATTTTATACTTGTATGTGCTCTGCTTGCCTTGATAGCTCTGTTTTTATCATCAGCCCTCTTTCCATGGAGAAGTATAGAAAGTTCAGAAGGCATATTAAAAACCCTGCTCTGCATGGTCCAGTTTCCATGGAGATATTTATCTGTCGCGACAGCCTTTGGTTTATTTCCCATCTGTGCTATTATCGTTTTTATATCTGAGGAGCTTAAAAGAAGAAGCCTGTGGGAAAAGAAAAAAATATTGCTATACGGTTTTATATTTGCTATTGTCATATTGACTCTTTTACCGGTTCTTGTGTATTTTAAGCAGATCCCTTCACTTGTAGTACATCAGCGCTTTTATGATTCCTATGGAGTAAGGGATCTGAGGGGAACGGGAATGGGAGAGTATGAGCCGGCTGCTTTCAGAGATGTGGATGTAGACCGTACTCTTATAGAATTACAGAGCATGATGGATCCCGAAGGGTATGCAGAACATGAGAGAGATGGAACTCTTCTTGATATTCAAAACCTTGAGAGCTCAGGAAGCAAGCTTAGCATGGTTGTTATAAATACAGCTCCCAAAGAGAGGATACTTTATCTGCCAAGACTTTATTATTACGGTTATATGGTTTCCAATGTATTTGATAATGAAGACGGGCTTGTGCCTGAACTTTTTGAAACAGACAAGGGTATGATAGGATTAAAGATCCCCCCGGGATACTTTAACGGGATTCATATAGAATATAAAGAGCCCATGGTATACAGGATACCGGAGCTTATATCGCTTATAAGCCTTTTTGTTTTTGCCTTTACCTGTATAAACAGTGATTTTATATCAAGAATCAAAAAGAAGTTGAAGAAAGAAGTTGAAGAAAGGACAAGTACAGAATTTTATAGCGGCCAGTAATGATAAGGATAAAATTACTAAAGGGAGGTAATATGCATAATGAAGGATTATGAAAGCATTGCGAGAAATAACCACAGGAATGGAATGAACTGTGCATCAGCAGTTTATAATGCACTTGAAGATTTAAACAAAAACAAAAGCACAGCACCCATCCCCAGATCCGAGGGTGGAAAATGCGGAACTGTACTTGCGGCAGAAAAGATAATCCGTGAGATGCAGGGTTCTGAGCAGGATCTGGCCGAGTTTGACAGGATATTCAGTGAGAAATTTGGATCCCTTAAATGCGCAGAGCTTAGGGGACTCTTAAGAAATAAATGTAATGATTATGTAGGAAATGCTGCTCTTATAACAGCAAAGCTGTTAGAAAAAGCTTAGCTTGTGAGTTTTTTTAAGGATAAGTGAGGAGAATATATGAGTGATCTTCAAAAAAAGATTTTGGAAATAAAAGGGCTTGATATCAGCTTCTCTTCAGTTACTGAAAAGGTACATGCCATAAGGGGAGTTGATATTATACTTAGAAAAGGCGAAACTGTTGTACTTGTAGGCGAATCGGGGTCAGGTAAATCTGTCTCAATGAAGGCAGCTATGGGTATACTTCCGAATAATGCCATAATAAATTCCGGAAGTATTATGTATTATGATGATGATTTTGGTGAAGAAGGAGTGGATCTTTTAAAGGCAAAGAAGTCCTTTATGCGCCGGAATATATGCGGTAAAAAGATAGCTATGGTCTTTCAGGATCCAATGACATCCTTAAATCCAACCATGACCATAGGCGATCAGTTATCCCTTGCTATTAAAACTCATGAAAAGCTTTCGAATAAAGATGTAAAAATGAGAGCAGTGGAGCTTTTAGCTGAGGTGGGTATTACAGAACCGGAAAGAAGAATGAAGCAGTATCCCCATGAGTTTTCGGGAGGCATGCGTCAGCGTATTGTTATTGCAATAGCCCTTTCCGGAAATCCGGAGATCCTTATCTGTGATGAACCTACAACTGCCCTGGATGTTACAATTCAGGAGAGGGTTTTGGAGCTTATTATAAGTCTGCAGAGAAAGAGATCCATTTCAGTTATCTATATCACCCATGATCTTGGTGTTGTGGCTAAGGTAGGAGATTACGTCAATGTAATGTATGCCGGAAAAATTATAGAAACAGGTACTGTTTTTGATATCTTTTTTGATCCCAGACATCCATATACCTGGGGCTTACTATCGGCTATTCCCGATCCGGAATCCGCAGATGAGTTGTATTCAATACCCGGAACGCCTCCAAATCTGGCAAAGGAACCGGAGGGAGATGCTTTTGCACCCAGAAATCCTTATGCTTTGGAGGTTGATTTTAAGGAGGCCCCACCTATGTTTAAAATCTCGAAGACTCATTATGCCGCCACATGGCTTTTAGATGAAAGGGCTCCGAAGGTTGAAAGACCAAAGAATCTGGAAAAAAGGATAGAGAAGATGAAAAAGGAGAACCTGGAATATGCAAGACTCTGATAACCGAAATATATTGCTTAATGTTAAGGGACTTACTCAAAGCTTTGGAAGTGGTAAAAACCTGGTAAAAGTACTTCACGATATCAGCTTTCAGATAAAAGAGGGAGAGGTTTACGGACTTGTTGGGGAGTCAGGATCGGGTAAATCTACCATTGGAAAATGCATAATAGGTTTAAATGAGGCTTCAGGCGGGAGTATTTCTTTTGATGGAAAAGAACTGATAGGAGATAAAAAAGATATAGGGATAAAAAAGTCAAGAGAAGCTATCCAGATGATATTTCAGGATCCTATGTCCTCTTTAAATCCCCGTCGAAAGATCGGTGATATAGTAGGAGCAGGTCTTGATATTCAAAAAGCTTATTCATCAAAAAATGAGAGAGATAAAAAAGTTGGAGATATGCTTGAAAAAGTAGGTCTGCCCAGAGAATTTGCCGACAGGTATCCTTCACAGTTTTCAGGCGGTCAAAGACAGCGTGTGGGAATTGCCAGAGCCCTTATAATGAATCCCAAGCTTGTTATAGCAGACGAGTGTATCGCTGCCCTTGATGCTTCAATTCAGGCTCAGGTTGTAAATATGTTAAAGAGTATACAGGCAGAAACAAAGACCGCCTTTCTCTTTATTTCTCATGATCTTTCTATGGTAAGGTATCTGTCTGAAAGGATCGGGGTACTTCATATGGGCTATTTACTTGAAACGGGAACAACAGATGAAATATTCAAGAATCCAATCCATCCCTATACCAGAAATCTCTTAGCTGCAATTCCGGGCATTAATCCTGTACTTCAAAAAAAAGCAGCGGTAAGATATGACTATGATACTTTTGGGGTTCAATATGAAAACGGCATCTGGCATGATGTCCCGGGGGAAAGAACACATAGGGTACTTTGCACCGATCTGGAAGCGAAAAAATGGGGGATAAAAAATGATATATAAAAACAGGCTTGTAATTATTTTACTTCTTATATTTTCAATTTGCCTTACAGGCTGTAAAAATAAAAAGTCAGATGCTGATCCATCGAAGGATCTTAATATTGCACTGGGAGAAATTCCTTCTACTATGGATCCTCAAAAAGCGGCAGATCAAGGAAGTATTCAATATCTTGTTCCTTGGTGCGCTACTCTGTTTAAAGTAACCAGTCAAAATATGCTGGAGCCTATGCTGGCAGAGAGTTATGAAATTTCAGAGGATGGATTAAAGTATACAATACATTTAAAGGATGGTATTTTCTATAGCGACGGATCAGAAATCGAAGCTGAAGATTTTGCCTTCGCTATAAGAAGAATAGTGGATCCCTGGGAGGCCAGCTCGGCAGTATATTTATTTAACAGTATAAGTAAGATCAAGAATGTTGACGGTGTTATTGCAGGGGAGCTTCCTATGGAGAAACTTGGGGTGTCAGCTGCTGATGATAAGACCCTGGTAATAGAACTTGAAAATCCCTGTGCTTATTTTCTTTTCCTGTTAACAAAAGTATGTACCGCACCCTGTAAAGAGAGTTTTTACAAGGAATGTGGAGGTAATTATTGCACCAGTCCCGAAACAATGCTTTCAAGCGGGGCTTTTATAGTTGATAAGTACGAAGTATTGGGAACTGAGACACGCTATAAAAAGAATCCCTATTATCTTTTTGCTGACAAGGTATCCCTTCCGGGCTTGTTGATCAGAAAGGTTTCCAATACCCAGCAGTCTGAAATGCTCTATCAGTCGGGAGCAATGGATTTTATACAGGTATCCAGAGATTTTCTGGTCTTATCTCTTGATGATAAAAATCTTAAGAACATTAGAAGCAATGCTTCATTTTTCCTTGTTGGCAGCTTTAAAAATTCAAGGGCATGGGCTAACAAAAATATCAGAATTGCGATAAATAAATCAATTGACAGGGAGGCAATCTGTAAGGATTATTTTAAGCTCGGAGCAGATCCCATGACCAGAGTAGTTCCGGAGGGCTTTGCATCCGAGCCTGATGGGAGTGACTTTGTTAAGGATAGGGATAAATACTACGATATTTGTGGATTTGATAAAGATAAGGCTCTGGACTATTGGAATAAAGGCTTGAAGGAGCTTGGTCTATCAAAATTGAATATAGAGTTGTCAGGTTCCGGTGGTAACACGGATTTATATGAAATACTTAAAAATCAGCTTGAATCTAATCTCCCGGGTTTTGAATTAGATATTAAGACCTGTGATTCAGCTGAATATATGAGTAAGCTTAATTCGGGTAACTATGAGCTTATGCTGACCGGATGGGGTGCAGACTATCCGGATCCCGATTCATTTTTAAACTATTGGAAAATCGGTGCATCTACAAATACCATGGGATTTGATGGAAAGGAATTTAGTGAACTTATGACTAAGGCTTCATACGAACCTGATCCCGAAAAAAGGATGGATCACCTTCATAAAGCAGAAGATAAGATTATGGAGGATATTCCTATGGTTCCTTTGTATGTCAAGTCAAATTCATACCTGATATCTGACAGGGTAAAGAATCTTGAGATAAACGAGGCATCCGACGTTATTATAGCTGATTTTGCTGAGAAGAGGTAAAGTAAAATGAAAAATTATCTTGTAAAAAAAGTAGTGATATCTGTATTGACACTGCTTATAGTTATTTTGATATTGTTTCTCGCTATGGATCTGATGCCGGGAACGCCCTTTAATAATCCTAAGCTTTCTCCCGAACAAAGAGAGATGCTTAAAAGTGCATACGGTCTTGATAAACCGGTACTCATAAGATATCTCATCTACGTAAAAAATATGTTTAAAGGAGATTTTGGAGTAAGCTATGCTCTGGCTATTGATACACCTGTATCAGAGCTGATAATCAAGCGTATGCCGGTGTCTATGGCAATAGGCGGCGCAGCCCTGGCTCTTGGCAGTATCGGAGGTCTTATATTGGGCTTTACTGCAGCTTTTACTAAATATTACATAAAGAAGTTTGGGAAAATAATAGATGGAATATGTATACTTATAAGCATACTTGGAATATCCATACCATCCTATATTATTGCCATTGCCCTTTCTTATTTTGTTGGCTTTAAATTCAGACTGCTTCCCCTTGTTTATGATTTCAGAAATCCTGCGGGATCGAGTATTATGGCTGTTTTATCCCTTTCCTTTGTGGTTTGCGCAGTTATAACAAGATATGCCAGAGATGAAGCACTGGAGGTGCTTAAATCTGATTATGTATTATTTGCCATGACTCAGGGAATAAGAGGACCTTCGCTTTTGTTCAGATATATCATCAGAAATTCCTTTATCGGAGTGATAACTGTTATGGCTATGATGTTTGTGGGACTTATGACAGGATCTCTTGTTACTGAACAGATATTTTCAATTCCGGGGATAGGTTTTCTTTTAACCAGTGCGATAAATGCCAAGGATTATAATGTGGTGATATCACTTTCTTTTGTTTTTGCGGCACTTTTTATAGTGGTAAGACTTTTGCTGGATATTATTTATGTATTATTGGATCCACGTGTAAGGGTGGTAAATGACAGGAGGTAGGAGACATGGCGGCTGTAACTAAGGAAGATTTTGTATTTGTTAATAAAGATAAAGAGCTTTCTTCTGTAGATCTTGTTATTTTCGGAGATACTTTTTTAAAGACATCATTAAAAAGATTTTTTTCTAAAAAAGCAAATATACTTGGCCTGGTTTTATTGATAATGCTTTTTCTTTTGGCGATATTTGTACCCTTATTATCACCATTTGATTTCAATTCCCCTAACATTAAAAGAGCGGACATGGCACCCAGGATACCGGGACTTGCATCAGGAACCGAGTATCTTCCGGGTACACAGGGAAAGATAGTCCAAAATAAATATGAGGAGCTGGGACTGAATGACACCTATTACCTTTTTGGTACAGATGGTCTGGGACGTGATCTTTTTTCCAGATGTTTTGCAGGACTCAGGGTTTCCCTTTTTATTGCCATTGTGGCTGCCATAGTTAACTTGATAATAGGAATGAACTATGGTATAATTTCCGGCTATATGGGTGGAAGATGGGATTTTATAATGCAGAAGATCGTAGATATTATGGGGAGTATTCCTACCCTTATAATAGTAACGCTTTTAATGCTTGTATTAAAACCGGGTATAGGTTCCATAATCATAGCTCTTATGCTGACAGGATGGATGGAGATGAGCATGGTTGCAAGAGCAAAGGTTTTAGAGCTTAAGGAAAGGGAATATATCCTGGCAGCCAGAACCCTGGGAGCAAATGGCTTTTATATTATCACAAAAGAGCTGATGCCCAATATTATCAGCATTATGATCACCCAGCTTATGGTAACTATTCCCGATGCTATTTTTCTTGAGACATTTTTAAGCTTTGTAGGACTTGGACTCCCGGTTGGAAGCTGTTCACTGGGCAGGATAATATCAGATGGCTTTGAAAGCTGTTTGCTTCACCCTTATAAGCTTTTTCCGGCAGTAATAATTCTGGTCATTCTAATGATAGCAAGCAACCTTGTTGCAGACGGCCTTAAAGAAGCCTTTGACACCGGGACAAGATAGTTTATTTAAGAATATCAAAAAAGGATTTTAGTTTTGAAAGGAGTAATATTAATGGAAGAATCAGTAAAGGTAAGGAAACATATCCTGGCAGATAAGGTACCTTTGATTATCGCGATCGTTATGATGCTTGCAGCATCAATGCTTCCGCCGATTATTTTTGCCGACCTGACAGAAAGGATATATACCCTGATAACTCATAAGACTATAACGGATATAGTAATGGCGGGTGGAGAAGTACCTAAGATCGTTATGTATTCATATCATATTTTATCTATTATATTTTCATTGATCTTGCTGGTGATCTTTGAACGCTGGTTTAAAGGAGAATTTGAAGGATCAATGTCCTTAAAGGGATTTGGAGTTGGAATGAAGTATGCCCTTCCTGTTATTCTGTTCTGGGTGATCTGGTATATTATTCAGATCGCTATCGGGACAAGTATTTTCTATGTTCCGGATCTGGAGACTATTCTTATGGGATTCAGGGCAGGAACTGTAGAAGAAGTGGCCTTCAGGGGCCTTGGAGTTGCCCTTCTTTTAAGAAAATATAAAGAGAAGGATACTATAGTCCGTCCTTCCTTGCTGGCGGCAGGAGTATTTGGACTTACTCATCTTGTAAATATTTTTTCAGGGGATGAAGTTTTGGCAGTATTGCTACAGACTGTATTTGCCATGATGTTTGGTTTTATCTTTGGTCTTATCTATACTTATTGTGGGAATATTTGGCCCCCTCTTATCATTCATTCTTTGTATGACCTGGCTGTCTTTACAATAGTAGGGCAGGGAGACGGCTTCTCATGGACAAATATTGTGGATGTTTTGGGAACTATCCCCATCATGATATTATTGATAGTATTCTTTAAAAAGGATAAAGACAGTGTGGTTAAGCTTTGGCATGAAAAATGGCAAAATGATCCTAAGATCAGTGACTCTGAAAACTCCGGCAATTGATAAAAGGAAAGCAGATTTACAATACAGCTCTAAAAGCAAAAAGGATGACAGTATGGATAGCCATGCTGTTATCTTTTTTTAGATTATTTTTATAGAATTTCAAGCTAATATACAGGTTTTTCTGATATAATATTAATTAACTTATAGAGGGGTATGGTGGATAGATTCTAAGATCCTTATTTATATGCAAGGGAGGATCTCAAGAGTCTTTTTGTGGTGAAAAAAATATTAAAGGAAGATGCGTTGATGAAGAAAAAGAATGTTTTAATAAGGGCTTTATCCCTGGTACTTGCAGTGAATATGTTATTTACCCTGCTCCCTCTTGATATTTGGGGTGAGGGAAGTTCAGCGGAATTTTCAAAAACTGTTACTACTGAGGAGGGGATAGAGATAACTGTAAGCGGCGACGCAGGGATTTTTTCATCAAATGTAGGATCCCTATCTGTTGTAAAGACTTCATTTGAGGATGAGAAAGGGGCACAGGCAGCTATAGAAAAGTTAAGAAATGACAAAACTCTTATGTTTTCTCATTCTAATACTTATGATATTAAGCTTCTTGATTCATCAAACAATGAGTTGACTCCCGATAGTGGTAAGAAAGTGAAGCTTTCTTTTAAGATAAATGATCTGGCTTCCTCTGAAAATATTGGTTATGATCCTTCCTGGAATGTGGGAATCTATAGTATTTATAAAGCCGAAAACAGTAATGAAACCCAGGCTGCAGAGCTTTGTAATGGCTCCTTGACCGATGACGCCGGGTCGGCAAGGGTATATGAGAAAGAAGTAGAAAGCCTTGGAAGGTTTTCATTGGAAATAAGCAGCGATGAGCCCGGAAAAAATTATGGAAGAGAAGTTGAAAAGCTCTTATTTCTTAAGAGTAAGGACAGATTTAATGTAGATTATAAAACAGGCGATGGAGAAAGCTACCTGGCAGGATCCAAAAACTGGATGTCCTTTATTTCAGGTGAAAGGAAACTGAATGAGATAAATATCCCCTGCACGCATGATTCGGGGACTAAGGATCTGGATGTTAACGGTGCTCCTGCCAATCTGGTAGGAGGTCTGCTCTTTGCCCAGGTTCAGAAATTGTATATTGATCAACAGCTTAATAGCGGAGTACGCGGTCTGGATATTCGACTGAATAATAAAAAGATCAACTGGTATGCAATTTATGCCCAGGATGCAGTGGATGTATCCAACTGGTTAGTGAATCAGTTGGACAAGGTTGATTTTCTTGATATTATTCCTAAGGATGCTGTAAAAACCTTAGTGGGGGATGACGCTGTATTGCTGGCAGAGGATGATGGATACACCTTGTGGGTATGTCACGGTAAGAATCTTAACGTAGGAACATATTATGCCAAGACTAAAGAAAATGAGGATCTAACCTTTGACCGTGTTCTTGAATATGTAAAAGAATTTCTGAAAGCTAACCCTACAGAGACTGTTATGTTAAGCTTTGAGGCTGAGGTAATTGATGAAAACGAAGCAGATCATAATGTGGTATTTTCAAGGATAGGGAATAAACTATCAGAGCTTTCTGAGGAGATCAATCCATCTACCGGAGAGTCATATCTGTATATGAAGGATGATACATTCGGAAAGGCATATTCAGATTTCCCCAAGTTAAGAGACTGCAGGGGCAAGGTGGTCATAAGAGCTAACAAAAAAGATGCAGATAAGATAGGCGCCTTGTATTTTGATGGTAATTCCATTGGTGAAGGAGAGTATTGCGAGGTTGATGAGAAGATAAAGCGTTTAGAGAACTTTTATAATACCAATGATACAGCTATACCTAAGGATGGGAGTACACATCATGATAAAGTCTACTCTGTAGGAACAACAAATTCCAATATCGATCCTGCTGAAACACCTTTACAATATGCAAGTGTAATACAGGATGTTCTGTTTAATTATAGAACAGTATTTAATACTTACGGGAAGTGTTATGGCTGGGTCAGATTTGACGGTATAACCGAGGAAGTAGCTAAAAATATCTGGAAGACTAATTATACCGATGACTATAAATATAGTGAGGTAAGGGTAGAATCAGGCTTTGACTGCTCCAAACAGTATTATAAGCTTTTGAAGGGCTCTGAAATAAAAATTCCTGAGGGGATTTTTGAAAATAAAGATAACTTCTTTATAGGCTGGGAAGTAACTGAGGGTGACAGTAGTGAGGTGGAAAAAGTTTATTCGGGTAATCCCTATGTGGTTAATGCTGACAGGGTTAGCTTTAAACCCATATGGGCTGATAAAAAAACACCGGTATGGGTTATATGGAAGGATGGGGACGATACAGATACTTTAAGGCCTGATACACTTGAACTTATTAATCATCCTAAAGAAGGACAGACCTTTAGTGAGCATAGTATAACCCTTACCAAGGCAGATAATTGGAGGACTGTAGTTGAGGGTGATATTGGTGAGCTTACGATAAACTGGGAAAAGGCAACGGGAAGTGATGTGTCCGGAGAGTATGTCTATAAGATAGAAGGTATGCCGGGAGCCGGCTATGTTATAACCTTATCCCATACTCCTGTAGCTGTTGTTTCCTGTAAGGGGGAGGTTCAATGGGATGACAATAACAATGCTCAAGGCATACGTCCCGACAGTGTTACATTAGAGCTTTACAGGGATAATGAAAAGATAGATTCTAAAACGGTAAGCTCTTCCGATAATTGGACCTATGATTTTGGTGTAAATCCAAAATATGAAAATGGTAATATTGATAAGAAATATATATATAGCGTAAAAGAGGTCACTACTAATCTTCATCCCACAAATAAAACCATGGGATATAGTGTCATGGTGAATGAGTTTACTGTTAAAAATATTCTTTCTTCAAGCGCAAGGGCTTCTTTTGGCGGCTCCCTTGAATGGGATGATAATGATAATGCAGCAGGGAAGAGACCTAAGAAGGTAGTTATAAATCTGTTGGATAGCAGGGGAAATATTTTAAAAAGCAGTGATGTATGTGGCATTTACTATGACAGCAATGGTAAAGCGGTATCTACTCCTGATGAAATAGCCTCCCCGGGGGTTACTAAAAAATGGCTCTGGTCCATAGATATGGCAAGTCTCTATGATGCCATAAAGGATAAGGGTGGGGAGGAAAATTATAAACTTTCCTTAGAGCTTCCCAAAGAATATACATCTATCAGCAAAATAAGGGAAACGGGTGAGGGTGATAATAAAAAGTCAGAGAGGGTAATAGAATGTAAATATATCGGGGATCCCGGAATAAGTAAGAAAGAAAAGCTTCTTTATAATGGGGAGGAGCAGGTCCTTGTCAGTCAAAACAGTGCATCCTATAATGCAGGTACTCTTACATATGCTCTTGAAAAGGATGAAAATACAATTCCATCAGCTAGTGATTATAAAGAGGAGCTGCCTAAGGGAAAGGATGCGGGCAAGTACTTTGTTCGCTACAAGATCAGCTTTGAAGCAGATTATAAGGATATTTATTCGGATCCAATAGAGGTTCATATTGCCGGTGCTGTAAAGGCTCCAAGGGCAATAAATCCAACCTACTCAGGAGCTGAGAAGGATCTTGTTGAAGCCGGTGTGGCTTTGGATGGAGATATCTATTATGCCCTTGGATCTGATTCAAATACTCCACCTTCAGACAATGCAGGGGAGACAGTTAACTGGAAAACGGATATACCAAAAGGGGTAGATATCGGCAGCTATTATGTTTGGTATAAGGTTAAAGCAGAGGATGCTTTTACAAAGCCTCTTTGTGTTTTGGCAAGTATCAAAAGACCCATTCCTTATTACAGGGTAAGCTTTGATCTGAATGGCCATGGTGAAAGTATATCTTCTCAGAGTATACGTGAAAACAATAAGGTAAAGAAACCTCAGGATCCCGTGGCAGAGGATTATATCTTTGAGGGCTGGTATGAAGACAGAGAATGTGAAAGGGCTTATGATTTTGAAAGCTCTGTAACTTCTTCCTTTACAATTTACGCAAAATGGGCTGATGCAAGGAGCAGAAGCTATAATGTGAGTTTTGATCTTAACGGGCTTGAGGGAAGCTGTCCAAAAAGCCAGATCCTTGAATATAAAGCTTTAGCAGAAAAGCCTGAAGATCCGCAAATAGAAGGCTACATCTTTAAGGGCTGGTATCAGGATAGGGAATGCAGTAAGGCCTATGATTTTGATAGCCCGGTAACTGAGGATCTGACCCTTAATGCAAAATGGGAAGAGATAATAATAAATGTGGTATTTGATCTTGGAGGTCAGGAAGGAAGTGCGCCTGAGTCTCAAAAAATAGCTTATAATGCTTCTGCTGTAAGGCCGAAGGATCCCGTAGTCAAAGGGTATATATTTGACGGCTGGTACAGGGGAGCTGATGCGGAGACCGAGTTTGATTTCAGTCAGCCTTTAAAGGAGGACACTCTGCTTTATGCAAGGTGGACCTTTAATGACAATTTTGCAGTGGAGTTTACTGATTTAGAAACTGACCCTTATAATGGACTCTTCTATGATCAGGAAAATAGAAGATATGAAGCAGTCTATAGGGGACATAATATAGAGCCCTCCATACTGGTCTTTGGGGAGCTTGGCATCCTTAAGGAAGGAGAGGATTATGCGCTTCTTTACAGTAATAACTTAAACTGCAGCAGCGAGGAAGAGACCGCTGTGGTTACAGTTAAAGGACT
>JAILBX010000098.1 GCA_024680675.1 Lachnospiraceae bacterium
GCCGCTTTTTTAGCTTCCTCTTCCTTCATGGCAGCTATCCTCCTGACTTCAGCCTTGTCAGCCTCAAGTCTTTCAGCTTCCTTTCTCTTAGCCTCTGCCATTTCGGCCTCTCTTCTTTCAGCCTCAAGCCTTTTGGCTTCAGCCTCTCTCCTTCTGGCCTCTTCTCTTTCTGCCTCTCTTTTCTGGGCCTCACTTCTCATGGCATAGAGTCTGTCTCTTTCCTCATTCTTGGCTTCAAGCTGCTGTCTCTTTGCGGCTCTGTCCTTTTCGGCCTTTCTCTCATACTCCTTCTTTGTGGCCTCAATGAAAAGATTCTCATCCTGCATAAGAGTGGAATTGATTATATTCTCCTCGAATTCCGCTGTGAATCCGTCAATGGCAGACTTATCCTTATCCCGGCTTACAGTGATGCCGTTCTTCTTTATCCTGTCCACCGAATCCACATTGATCTGATCTTTTCTGTCAACGCGATATTGATCCCAATTTATGGGTTGACACTCCATGGCCTCCCGACCATTGTGTTTTCTCTTATCCTTATCCATTTTTCTCCCCTTATAACTACCCTTCATTATCCGAATACCTGACGGTTAAGGCTCCCTCTTCCTATAAACCGCCGGCTATGTCCATCAGATACTTTCCATACTCCGTTTTATTTAACTGCTCTGCCAGCTTTATAAGCTGATCCCTGCTTATAAACTTCTTCTTATAAGCTATCTCCTCTATGGATGCGATCTGAAGCCCCTGTCTCTTCTGGACCGTCCTTACATAATTTCCGGCCTCCAAAAGCATTTCATGATTTCCCGTATCAAGCCAGGCAAATCCTCTTCCCAAGGTCTCCACAAAAAGATCTCCCCTTTGAAGATATATATTGTTTACAGTGGTTATTTCAAGCTCTCCCCTGGCTGAAGGCTTAATGCTCTTAGCTATTTTGACCACATCATTATCATAAAAATACAAACCGGGAACCGCATAATTGGACTTTGGTTTTTCAGGCTTTTCCTCTATGGATATAGCCTTGCCCTCCTCATCAAACTCAACAACTCCATATTCCGTAGGATCCTTTACATAGTATCCGAATATGGTAGCTCCCTTTTCTCTGGCCACGGCCCTGGACAGGATCTTCGAAAAGCCATGTCCGTTAAATATATTGTCTCCCAGTATCAGAGCCACCGGATCCTTTCCTATGAAATCAGCTCCTATGATAAAGGCATCAGCAAGACCTCTTGGATATTCCTGAACCGCATATTCAAACTTCATTCCCAGCTGGGATCCATCCTTAAGAAGCTCCTCAAAGACCGGAAGATCCCTGGGGGTTGATATGATAAGCACCTCTCTTATTCCCGCAAGCATAAGGGTGGAAAGAGGATAATATACCATAGGCTTATCATATACCGGCATCATTTGCTTTGACATAGCCTTTGTAAGCGGATATAACCTGGTTCCCGCCCCTCCGGCAAGTATAATTCCCTTCATATGCTCCTACCTGTTTCCATACATATCATCATAATACTTCTGATAATCACCGCTTGTTACATTCTTCATCCAGTCTTCATGCTCAAAATACCATTTAATGGTTAGCTTTATACCCTCCTTGAACATGGTTTCCGGCTCCCAGCCTATTTCTTTTTTGATCTTATCGGGGGCTATGGCATACCTTCTGTCATGACCCTTTCTATCCTCTACATAGGTAATAAGATCCTTGGAAACAAGCTTCTTTCTCGGATCATCATCCGAAAGCATTTCCTGTAAAGCTTCAATTATGATATTTACTATCTCAATGTTTTGCTTTTCATTATGTCCGCCCACATTATAGGTTTCAAAAAGGCGGCCTTTTTCTATTACCATATCTATGGCCTTTGCGTGATCTCTCACATAGAGCCAGTCTCTCACATTCTTACCGTCGCCGTATACCGGAAGCTTCTTGCCGCTTAAAGCATTGTTTATTATAAGAGGTATCAACTTCTCGGGGAACTGATAGGGACCATAGTTGTTAGAACAGTTTGTTATATTTGCGGGGAACTTATAGGTATCCATATAAGCCTTTACCAGCATATCCGATCCCGCTTTACTTGCAGAATAGGGACTGTGAGGTGAGAAAGGGGTCGTTTCATAGAAATAGCCTCCGTCTTCTTCAAGAGATCCGAATACCTCATCGGTAGAAACATGAAGGAATTTCTTTCCCTCCCTGTAGCTTCCGTCAGGAAGCTCCCAGGCTGCCTTTGCCTCATTGAGCATTACAGCAGTTCCCAAAACATTGGTCCTTACAAAGACCTCCGGTTCCTTAATACTTCTGTCTACATGACTTTCAGCGGCAAAGTGTACTACCCTGTCTATCTCATGTTCCGTAAATACCCTCTTCACCGCTTCTTTATCACATATATCGGCTTTAACGAAAAAATAATTATCTCTTTTTTCTATATCTTTCAAATTTTCCAGATTTCCGGCATAGGTAAGGGAATCTATATTTATGATAACTATGTCATTATCATATTTTTCAAACATATAATGGATAAAATTAGAGCCGATGAAACCGGCACCGCCTGTTACTAGATATGTCTTCATTTAAACCCCTCCTAACGCATTCTTCCGTAGTATTATATCATCTCTGATCCCGATTTACAACCTAACCCCATTTCAAAATTATCTTTTACCTTTAAAAAGCCTTCTTCTTCCGGCTGTTTCCTCAAAAATACCTTAAAATTCAGGCCTGCCCAAAGCTCTTTTTCAGTCTTTTTCTTACATAGAAATAAGCCGGGAATAAAAAGGCATCCGCCAGTATCCAGGCTAAGGGTGACGCAAAGCAGGCCCCCACAAAGCCAAAATGAGGAACAAGTGCCAGGGCAGTTACCGTTCTTGCCACCATTTCCAGCACTCCCGCAAGGATTGCAAGAGTCGAAAATCCCATGCCTTGAATAAGGAACCTTACTATATTCACAAAGGCTAGCAAGATATAAAAAGCGCTTACCACCGTCAGGAAATAGCTTGCATTGGATAAAAGCTCTTCAGAGGGGGAATCAATAAAGAGGGATATAAAGAATCTTCCCGTAAAGCGAAGCACTATAAAGGCAAATATGGAATATACTATGCCCATGATTATGCAGGCCCTAAGCCCCTGATCCACCCTGTCTATCCTCTTAGCTCCCACATTCTGACCTCCGTAGGTAGCCATGGCAGCTCCCATGGCATCCAGAATACAGGCAAAGACCATGGAAACCTTGTTGGCCGCAGTTATTGAAGCAACCGCCAGAGATCCCAGGGAATTTATGCTGGTCTGAAGTATGACTGATCCTATAGCGGTGATGGAATACTGAAGTCCCATGGGTATCCCCATTCCGCAAAGTCTTTTTATACAATCCGGGTCGGGCTTAAGATGTCTAAAGGATATGTGAAGCATCTTAAACCTTCTTTTGATGGCTATGATACAAAGAAGCCCCGAGAAGGCCTGTGAGGTAACAGTAGCCAAAGCCGCTCCTGCGACTCCTATATGACCGATGAGGATATAATCAAGAAAAATATTTAAAACCGAAGCTATAATAAGGAATATAAGAGGAGTCTTACTGTCTCCCACCGCCCTTATGGCGCCTGAAAGTATATTATAGACAAAGGTAACGGGAATACCCAAAAATATCACAAGAATATACTGGTAGGAGTACTCCAGTATATCCTCAGGGGTTCCCATCCAGATCAGGATATTCTTACAGAGCAGTGATACTATTATAGTCACCACAAGAGAAAAGCCGGCCGAAAGAATATAGCTGTTTGCTAAATGCTTCTTAAGACCCTCCTCATCCCTTGCCCCGAATCTGTGAGCCAGAGGAATGGCAAAACCGCTGCAGACTCCTATACAAAAGCCTACAATCAGAAAGCTGACACTTCCGGTGGCCCCCACTCCCGCAAGAGCATCGACTCCCAAAAGCCTGCCCACTATCATGGTATCTATCATATTATAGAGCTGCTGAAAAAGGTTTCCAAGGAGAATGGGAAGTGAATACTCCACTATAAGTCTCGCCGGGTTTCCCTCTGTCAGATCCTTTGTTGTTTGTTTAGCCAAGCTGTTTCCTCCCAAAAATCACTCTTTTTAAAAAAGAGCCGTAAATTCTTTTTATCATCTTTCATACTTGTAAAGCAGATACTGGCCGTAGGTTCCCACATATTCAAGACCCTCTTTGGAAAGATCCCAATGTATGGAATCCTTTCCCTCATCCTTAAATTCCTTTACCGAAAGCATGTTGGCACTTACCGTAACGCTTCTGTCTCCCACATAGTCCGGATCTGTGGGATAATTTTTTATGTTGATCGATTCCATTCCAAAATTATGATAAGTAGAGTCAAAGACTATATAATCAACCTTCTCATCCTTTGCTACCTTGTTTATAAATTCAAGGTTCGGTATTTCCTTCTCCATTTCCCTGCAGACATCCTGAATAATAAAATCCGTGGGTGCAATACGATAAAAGGTGGCGTCCTCTCCGTAAAGAAGCATGATATCAGTTGAATACTGTCTGAATACATGAGCAATTTCATAGGGAACAATAACCTTAGGCTCCTCTTTTTCGGAAAGCATCTCATCACTTATATCCAAAAGCGCCTGAGGCAGCTTGTAAAGATTTTCAGCCTTTTTAAATTCATTGGCATTTATCTTGAATTCCCCCGAAAAGAAAATAAAGGGTATAAGGAGCAATATGGCCAGGCCTCTGTCCCTTTTGCTTTCACAGGCCTTTATCATTGCCCCCATGATAAGGGCAGTCACAGGAGCCACCAGAAGGATCCAAATAAACCTGGCCTGAAGATCGGGAAAAAATATTCTTTCATTTATCTTATTTGCCAGGGGCACAAGAATATAGAGACCAAAGACAAGTATAAGGGCAGGCCACAGTAAAGCATCCCTGTACTTTTTTTCCTTAAGAAACAGGAGTGTAAGCACAAGAGCCAGAAAATACATACCCATGTACATGTTTCCATAGGTATAATCATTATTCAGATGTATTATCTCAAGGATCAGATCTTTCAACTTTTATCCTCTCTTTTT
>JAILBX010000166.1 GCA_024680675.1 Lachnospiraceae bacterium
GTGTCAGAGCCTTTACTCATCAAAGACAAAGAATGATAAAGGTAACTATGATGGAGAATGGAATGATTTTATTGATATCAAGCCCCATCCCGATACCGCAAGGATCCATGCCTATACAGTAAACACCACCTGGGGTCTTGACTATAAAGGTATTGACTGCTCAACCCTTAACCTTACAACAGGAGAAAGCTACCAGCTTAAATTAGCTGATGGAAGTACTACAGCTCTTACTGATCTTAATTTTGATACATCTGAAGCTTCAGTTGCCACAGTTTCCGCAGATGGAAAGATAAGTGCAAAAGGAGCAGGTGTTGCTTTAATTACTGTTACCGATAAAAAGGATGAAGCTAAATATCAGTTTATCAATGTTAATGTTCAAACTGATTTTTCCGATGCAAAGGTAAGCTTTAAGGATGGAGTATCAAGCTTTACCTATACCGGAAAAGCTATAGAGCCTGAAGTTGTGGTTACTGTACGAGACAAGGAGCTTGTTAAGGATACTGACTATGAGGTAAGCTATAAAAATAATATAAATGCACTCTCACCCTCTGTTGTAATAGTAACGGGAACAGGCAGGTATAAGGACTTCGGCTCAAAGAGACTCTCCTTCACCATTGAAAAAAAGGACCTTGCTTCAGAGGATATTAAGCTGCAGCTTGAGTGTAAGAAAATAAATTATACGGGAAAGGAAAGAAAGCCCTTGCCTTATGTAAAAGATGGAGAGGATGATTTAAAGAATGGCAAGGATTATGATGTAAGCTATAGTAACAATACTGAAATATCCACAGGTAGTGAAACAAAGCCCACTGTAACTTTAACCGGAAAGGGTAATTATTTCGGAACTATAACTGATACCTTCGAAATTGAGAAAGCTCCCTTTGCTTTATGGGTGGAAGGAGCTGAGGATTCCAAGTATTTTGCTGAAACCTTCACCTATACCTCTGCTAAGATAGAACCTACAGATATGGAGGTATACTGGTATAATACAAAGCTTACCGAAGGTAAGGATTATACATTAAAATATGTAAACAATGTAAATGCCTATAACATTGATAAGAGTGATAAAAACGATAAGAAGGCTCCGGCAATAATAATAAGCGGTAAGGGTGACTACAGCGGAAACAGCATAAGAGTCTTATTCACAATAAGCCCTACAACCCTCGATAATTGCCTTTTCTCCAATATTTTCCTGCAATATAAGGAGGGTAAGGTTCAAAAAGGAAAGACTAAAGTAAGCTTTGTTTCAGACTATGAAAATCTTTGTGTTCTTAAGGAAAATAAGGATTATAAATTAGACTATGATAAAGCCTATGCTGTAGACAAAGACGGAAATAAGATTGAAGACTTTAAAGGAAAGCTCCTTTCGGACATAGGAACCTATTATATACCCATAAAGGGAATAGGAAATTTTGAAAGTGATGACGGAAAGGGCTACATCAAGGAATACATTCAGGAAGAAAAGGAGTCGCCTGCAAGTCTGAATATTTCCAAGGCAAAATTCAGTTTTGAAGATGGCAGCGAGACTATAACCAAAAACTGGAGCGGAAAATGGAAATACATGACCTTAGCTGATGACAATTATAAGCTTACTTATGTTAAAGACGGCAAAGAGGTGACCTTAAAGGAGTATAAGGAGGGAGAAACCCTTAGTGACTGTGATTACATTGTAAGCTATAAGAACAATAATAAGGCAGGTAAAGCCTCCATAATATTCACCGGTATAAACGATTATTCCGGAAAGCTTACAAAGACCTTCACTATTACCAAGGGAAAGCTGGGTGAAAAAGACAGCACAGGCGGAGTATACAAGATAGCCGGTGTCGATGCTTCCTATATCTATCTTAAGAACGGCGTATATCCGGAATTTAAGGTTAATTATACTACGGAAGACGGTACCTATTATACTCTTATGGAAGGCAGGGATTACACAGTAAAATACAAAAACAACAAAGAGCTCTGTGATGAGAAAAAGCTTGAAGATGAATCTGCAAAACTTCCTAGCATCATAGTTACAGGCAAGGGAAACTTTGAAGGAACTCTTAAAGAAATCTTTGCCATAACCGCTTCAGATCTGAGCAGGCTTTCAGGTTATGGCTATGCCACAGATATAAAGTACGCCAATAAGCCCTTTAGTAAGCTTAAAAAGCCCTCTGTCTTCATATACGATCTGGATGGAAAAGCCTTAAAGGCAGGAACGGATTACGAAAAGGAAGTAGAATATTATTACAGCGAAGGTACGGAGGTTACTGTATACGGAAGAGAAGAAAAAGTAACAAGGGCTGCCGGTG
>JAILBX010000189.1 GCA_024680675.1 Lachnospiraceae bacterium
GGGTCATTTGGAACAGTGTTCTTGTTGGCAGTTATAAAGGCTGCATCTAAAAGCTTTTCTATTTCCTTACCTGTAAGTCCCTGGGGTCTTAGATCTAAGAGCATAAGATGATTATCCGTACCTCCTGAAACTATTGACAGACCTCTTGACATAAGTCCCCCTGCAAGAGCCTGGGCATTGTCTATTATATTCTTACCATATTCCTTAAATTCCGGTGATAAGGCTTCCTTAAAGCATACAGCCTTTGCCGCTATAACATGCATAAGGGGGCCTCCCTGAATACCGGGGAATATAGCCTTGTTGAAATTATACTTATCGTTTGCTTCCTTATTTGCCAGAATAAGACCTCCTCTTGGTCCTCTTAAGGTCTTATGGGTAGTTGTTGTAACAACATCGGCATAGGGGAAGGGACTCTCATGATAACCTGTCGCAACCAGACCTGCTATATGAGCTATATCCACCATAAATACCGCATTTACCTCGTCGCAGATCTCCCTGAACCTTTTGAAATCTATTTTTCTGGCATAAGCACTGGCTCCTGCCAGAATCATTTTAGGCTTGCACTCAAGAGCTATCCTCCTGACCTCGTCATAATCAATAAAGCCTTCGTCATTAACTCCATAATGAACGCAGTTAAAGTATTTACCTGACATATTAACCGGTGAACCATGAGACAGATGTCCGCCATGATCCAGATTCATTCCCATAAAAGTATCTCCGGGCTCCAGTATGGCAAAGAAAACTGCCATGTTGGCCTGAGCTCCTGAATGGGGCTGAACATTTGCATAATCACAGTTAAAAAGCTTTTTTGCCCTTTCTCTTGCCAGATCCTCAACTATATCAACGCAGTCGCATCCTCCGTAATAACGCTTGCCGGGATATCCCTCAGCATACTTGTTTGTAAGAGGGCTTCCCATAGCAGCCATTACTGCCTTGCTTACCCAGTTTTCCGATGCAATAAGCTCTATATGGCTGTTCTGTCTTTCCTGCTCCTTGATTATCGCTTCACAAACCTCAGGGTCAACAGCCCTGACTTCATCTAAAGAATACATATTTTCCCTCCGATCATATCTTCCTTTATATTCAGATCTTACTCAAAAAACCTAAATATTGTATCCAGTTTACAACACAAGCACAATTATAATACCATATTCCAAAAAATAACAACAATAAAATGATATTTTCCTATTCTTAATTAAATCCCACAAATCTCTGGGCTATCTTATACTCCATTACGGATATTCTCCTTCCCCCTTTTCCGGGAAGGTTTACATTGGTTCCCAAAACCCCGAACCTTAACCTGAAATAGTCTCTTGGATCCTTGTCTTTTAAATAATTCCACAGCTCGGCCTTCTTTTCAAGAGACTCCTTTGAGCCCTCCTTTATAAGCAGCATTGATGATATCGTCATCATTATACTGATATAGCTCAGCATGTATCTTTCCTGTTTTTTATTAAGGTTTCTTGGAGCTTCAGCCATATAATCTATCATAAGCTTATTAACCTTTATCTGCTGGTCTATCCTGCCTATCATAACCTTTTCATTTACCGACTGATCAGCTCTTCCGATAAAATACCTGTAGAGATTAACATTCATATAGTACATGGTCTTCACCTGGGTAAGGGGATTAAAAACAAAAATATTATCCACATAAAAGGTGTGCTTTGGAAGCTGAAGCTTCATATCCTTTAAAAGCCTGGTTCTGTATATGACTGAATGCATGAGGATGTACTGACCCGGTTTAAATATCTTAACATCATTCCAGGTAAATAACTCGTCCTGAGGGAATGCTGTTTTATAGGTCATTACCTTCTTATTCTTCTTCCCCTCCTTTTCATAAACAAAATTACAGATAAACATATCCAAAACCCTATCCCCACCGGAAATATCCTTAAGCTTTTCAAGGACAGCCAGATACGCATCCTCTTTAAACCAATCATCGGAATCCAAAACTTTAAAATACAGACCTTCGGCATTCCTGATCCCTGTATTTACAGCCTCTCCGTGTCCTCCGTTCTCCTGATGTATCGCCTTAACCATGGAGGGATACCTTTCGGCATACTCATCGGCTATTTTCCCCGTATCATCCTTAGAACCGTCATCAACTATTATGATCTCGACCTCATCCCCTCCCGGTAAGAGGCACTCTATGGCCTTTCTCATATAATCCTGTGAATTATAACAGGGAATAGCAACTGACAATAGCTTCATTTCATATCTCCTTTACCTTAATCTATCACTCTCATATTTTCTTCTTGTCCTCAGGTATTCCAATATATCATTACACTGTTCATCCAGGCTCTCACCCTGGGGTCTGAAATCCAGAGAAAAGCATATCGTTCTTAAGATTTGGGGCGTCATTTTCTTCCTTAAAAGCATAAAATGATCTATCTTTTTATTATAGGACTTTTCATCCAGAAAGGCTTCCAGATCCTCATCAATAGCCCCTTCATACTCTTCGTCCCTGAGTTCATCCTTAATCTGCAGGATAGCTTCATCATCCTCTTCATACTCATAGCGGCTTACACTTTCCTGATCCTTATCGCCTGCAGGATATTTCTTACTGTAAGGGATTTCCTTTTCCTCTTCTGCTGATTTAGGGGCAGCTTCCCCCTTATCCTTTTCCCCGGCCTGACTCTTTCTGTCCTTCTTATTGTATCCTCCGTCTGCCAGAGTAAAGCGGTATTTTTGTCTGGCATTAGGATATTTATCCTTATCGGTCT
>JAILBX010000030.1 GCA_024680675.1 Lachnospiraceae bacterium
CCATAAATTTTAGCTCCCTTATCTTTTATCTTTTCTTGAAACAATGCCCTATTTCCTGCCTATTTTATCGTAAAATCATCCGACAGGGTGATCTTGTTATTATCAGAGGTCCCTTCACCTGACGAAAGGTCGATAAAAGCAGTATATTCTCCTTTAGCAGTTGGCGGCAAAATGTTCTTTTTATATACTGTGCCATTTCGCCCCTCGTAATATACATCGCTTAAGAAAATCTCTTTATGGAAGCCCGGATACTTATGGAGATCAGCTTCTACCACAGATCCGTCATAATTTTTATCCGCAACCGTTAACCTGAATTTGTATTCTTCATTTTGTCCATAAGGACAGTCCTTCACGAGGCACTTTACCAGAGCGATATTGGAATTTTTACTATCTGTTTCCAGATCCCACTTGTGTGTATGTTTGAGGTAAAAAACCCTGCTTCTCGGATTATAGTTTATCTTATTAAGATCCAGCTTTATAACCGGACGAACCCCACAGGAATCCCATATATTTTGTCCTCTGACAGTGTTATCATACGATTCCATCTGACTATGGTAGACATCTGTATATTTATATAAATACAGAATCGAGGCATGATTGGACAATTTTTCTTTATCACGCAGCCACCAGCTGTTTCCGTCGCCGCGTCTTTTTGTTTCTGATAGAGTTTTTACTGCATTTTCATTAAGAATATATGGCACTTTACCGAAACCGCTTGCCTCTGCCAGCAAATCCTTCAGCATAGCAAGAGCTTTTCCATCCTCTATCAGACTTTCCACATATGCCTTTAGATCGGAATTATTATAAAGTACGTTGACATCGTGGTCGGTATATATCGATGTACCAAAAATACTCTTCGACAAAAGAGTTACCGTTTCCGAATCACTTCCGATCACATACCACTCCACAGGGGAATAACCATTAAGGCTCAGATTTCTGATCCTTACTGTTTTATCCCCCATATCCTTAAAATAATCCGCGGTGGAATTTTTCGACTCAGAAGCAGCTGCGGACTTAACCCCGGTTATCGCAAGCAGGGAGATCATGAGCATCAAAGCCAGGCTTATCCTGTACAAAAACAAGACATAGCTGCTTTTATTCTCCTTCCCTTTAATCTTATTGATCTTACTCTCTTTCATACCAAGCTCCTTTTTCTGATTACTTACCCTTCTATTTACCTTATGACCGCAGGGTCTATTTTAAATTTTACAAGCCTGCTTCCTGTATAACCGTTTATCCCCCGCAGCAATACCAATGCCTTCCCGCCGGTGTTCACATTATTATAATAGCCTGCGATCTCGTAATCATTATCCGTTAAGGTATTATTCTTACCAAGAAGAAGGGATATTTCCGAATATGAAGGCTCTATCTGACTTCCCGTATACTCGTAAGCTTTTCCCTTGTTTATTACAACCTTTGCCTTTGATATATCCTTTGTGGGATCTATCACCCGGTATGATGCAGTCATAGAACCTGTGTAATTTCCTTTTCCTGCTATCGTTACTTTTATTTCTGTCCCAACATCGGGGCTTCCATAGTCTTCCTCATATTCAAGGGTATAATCCCTGTTAAGCTTAAGCTTCTGATCCTTGTAATTATCATCTGTAAAAACATATTTGTTATTTTTATAGGCATTTGCTTTATTTGAATATTTTACGTCAGAAATATTAAGTCTCAAAGTACTTATATCCCGTCTGACTATGTCAAAGCTTTCAACTCTGCTGCCCGTGTATTTTCCTTTTCCCTTTATCACTGCTTCTGCTGTTCCAAGGGCCTTGTTATCCAGATACTGAAGCTGATAATCTATGGCGGGAGTTAATTCTTCTCCCTTATAGGTCACCTTAAAGGCCGGGACAGCTCCGCCTTCGCTATAATAAACCTTTCCATCCATATAAAGAGCATCGCTGTCTATCTCAACCTTAGTATACTCCTTATCTGTAAGGTCATATTTTCCCCCTATGGTAAAGGTATATGTCTTAAAGCCCACATAATCTGTACCCATTCCCTCAAGAATGATCTTATGCTTTCCCGGATCGGTATGTGAATCCTCGTAGCTAAGCTTATAATCCTCATTCTCAAGCAAAACTTTTTTCCTGCTGTCTGTCAGCTTTAAAAGGGGCTCTATGGGCTCTCCTGTATAGCTTGGCTTTTCTCCGATCATCTCTACCTTGATCTTTGACATAAGCTCTTTGTCTGTAATTATAAGATTTATATCCTTTTCCCCGGAATAGAGTTTAGAATTTTCTGAGGCCGCTATATGTATGGGGTATGTCCCGGCTTTTACATAGGCTCCCTCCT
>JAILBX010000255.1 GCA_024680675.1 Lachnospiraceae bacterium
CGGCTTTGACATTTGCGATACACTCCTTAAGATAAATCCCCGTACAGCTGTTATATTTGTCACTGCCTATAGTGATTACTCCTTAGATGCATGGGGAACCGGTGCCGTTGGTTTCATAGTAAAGCCTATTACTCCTGAGGGGATCAGTAACCAGCTTAAAAATCTGCGCTATCCTTTCAATCTGGGAGGTATTGTATGACAACAGAGCTCAATATGCCATCATTAGCCTTACCTGAGATCACTTTGCTCCTGTTGATAGTAACATTGGCAATTCCAACTATTATGCCGGGTATCGATCGATGGAGTAAACGCTGCTTTATTGCTTTTTTTTCATCACTTATCCTTAACGGGATCATATTTACCATCGATATGCTTACCTATACACATCCTAAAGCCTTAGTATTAATAAACATAATCCCTTTACTGGAGTATCTTACATTTCCTGTTCCAACCCTGATCTTTACTGTCAATATGCTGCACTGCTATCAGAAAAACTGGAAAAGAGATCTTCAGTTTTACCTGGTATCGGCTATGTGTTTCATTTATTACACACTTCATATCATTGCTTACTTTACGGACTACTTTTATTTTTCATTACCGGATGGGCGTTTCTTCATGAAGCCATCTCACCCTTTTCTTTTCGCCCCCTATATAGCTATATTGATCATTGACTTTGTTTTTTTGATCCTTAGACATAAAATGCTTTCAAAAAAATACTTTTTCGCCTTTCTTTTTTATCTGATACCTGTCTTGATCGCCACAACTATCCATGCGCTTGCCTTCTCTGCCACCATCCTTAATATAGCTGCAGTGATCAGCTCAATTGCCATGTATTTACTAGTACTTACGGATCAGGTGGAGCAATACACTAAACAGCAGATCGCTATCGCCAACCAGAATGCAAAGATCCTGGTTCTTCAAATGCGTCCCCATTTTATTTACAATACCATGACGAGCATTTATTACCTATGTGAACAAAACCCCAAAAAGGCACAGGAGGTTACTTTATCCTTCACCACTTACCTGCGAAAAAACTTCAATGCAGTAGTTATTAATGATACTATCCCCTTCTCCAAGGAGCTTGAACATGTGAATGCCTATCTTTCAGTCGAGATCGCTCAATATGAGGACAGCCTTTTTGTTGAATATGATATACCCAATACAGATTTCAGACTGCCTCCATTGACTTTGCAGCCCCTGGTGGAAAATGCCATAAAACATGGCATGGATCCGGACTCCGAATCTCTTCACATCCTGATCAAAACCCGGAAAACTGAAGCTGGCAATATCATACTCGTGAAAAATGACGGTCCCGGTTTTGATCCCAAAGATGTATTCAGCAAGAATAATGCTCTATCCAATATAAAAAGACGTTTAGAGATGATGTGTAACGGAAGTATAAGGATCAGCTCAAATGAAGCTGATGGAACCAGTGTAGAGGTGGTTATACCCGTAAACTCACGGACAATGCAAAATGATTCATAAAAGACTGTAAGAAGCTTCACCTGTTACCGGGTGTATCTTCTCATAATCAAACAGATATGTCTTATCACCTTCCATCCAGCTAAACTGCTTCTTTGCCTTCATACGCCTGCTTGAATGGGTATGAAGCATCTGATCAAAGCATATCCATAAACTCCAATTACCCCCGGCTCCGTGTTTTAGACCAAAGTCTTCTAAAAGTTCATATTTCCTTTTCACCGAAAGACCAAGGCCCCAAAGCTTCTCTTCCTGCATATAATCGGCAATCGATTCAAACATGTCAAAGGGTGATTCAAAATAATCTTCCAAATATCTTAAGCTGTGACGAAACATGCCTGAATTATAAAACAATTCCAATGAGTCACATACTCTGTGTAATTTTGCCATCTCTTCATAGCTTATCCACTTAGTAGCAAAAACCTCATAAGGCTGTCTTGAAGCATAAATAAGCCCGTAATCAAATCTTTTTGCATAAATATCAGTTCCCTTTAAGACCTTTAAAAATCCAAGCTGCAGCTGATCTGCATAGAGAGGATAAATATCATTAAAAGACTTTTTAAAAGTGGCATAGCCCTCAAATGGCAGTCCCGCTATCAGATCAGTATGCAGGTTAATATTAAAGGCCTTACGCAAAGCTTTTACATTATGAAATATCCTGCTGTTATCCGCACTTCTGTGTATAGCCTCCAGAGTAGGCTCATTAGTGGTCTGAATCCCTATCTCAAGCTGGACCAGGCCCGGACGCATATCCGATAAAAGCTGTAATTCTTCCTCCTCTAAAAGATCGGCCCCTATTTCAAAATGGAAGTTGGTCACGCCATTGTCATGCTCCTTTATATAGGACCATATCTCAATGGCTCTTTTTCTTAAGCTGTTAAAGGTACGATCAACAAATTTAACCTGTTTAACCTTCTTATCCAAAAAAAACTGTAACTCACTCTTTACTATATCCATACTGCGATACCTTACCCTCTTTTCTATAGAAGACAGGCAATAGCTGCAGTTAAAGGGGCATCCTCTGCTGGATTCATAATAAATGATCCGATTTTCAAATGCCTGCAGATCTTGATATAAAAAAGGTATCTTGTCCATATCCAAAAAAAGATCAGGATCTCCTGTATTGATCCTAAGGTCAGGATTTTTATATGCGATACCCTGCATTTTCTCCAAGGGAATTTCCTTCCCATCTTTTATGGAAAGGGCGATCTGTCGAAAGTTTTCTTCACCCTCTCCGATCATTACAAGCTCACAGAACCTTAAATAACTTTCCGGATCATTACCTGCCTCCGGCCCGCCTGCCATAAGGCGAATTTTCGGGGCAATTTTATTGATATCCTCAATCAGCTCTTTCATAAGCTCTGCATTCCAGATATAAACGGAAAAGCCTATTACTTCAGGCCTTTTCATAAGAATACCCCGGAGAATATCCTCGTAACGGTCATTAATTGTATATTCAGCAATACCTACATTATTACTTATCTGATTGGCATAAGCAGCCAATGAATAGACTGCCGGATTGGAATGAATATATTTTGCATTTAAAGCCACCAGTAATATCTGCTTTTTTGACATTATAAAGGTCTCCAAAATATACTTTAAAGCTTTCTGATGGTTTCAGCTATGTCTGAATCCACCCTTAGCTTTGTATTCAAGTATATCATATAATCAGCTGCTTCAAATTAAAATAATAATTATACTAAAAAGCCAAAGCAGATACGGAGGATATAGCATAGGAAAAAAAATCCTGCAACTATACACAATAGTATATCATCGGTTCTTTTTCTTATTCTTATCCATCTTTTTTCATACAGGATCTGAAATATGACTGTTATTACGGCAAGAGGCCAAAGAGGGTGAAAGAAAAAGGCTTCCCTTATATCTCCTTTTGATACACTTATAAAAGCCCTTGTCATGCCACAGCAGGGACATGGAATACCAAACAGCAGCTTAAAGGGACATCTGTAAATTCCCCTAAAGGTAAGGAATGTTAAAATTATTATGACTGATACAGCCATTACAGATATAATCGGTATTTTTTTCTTTTTCTTTTTATCATTATCGTCCATTATAGTTCTCACATCAACCTCGCAAATTTCTTCGCAATTTGCTCGTTATAAATCAGATTGCTTCGCAATCCCGCAGGTACCGGGCTTGAACCCGGCACCTGCGAAAAGCTTCTCCCACCACCTGAAGGTGGTGGGTTATCTTTTTGATTT
>JAILBX010000256.1 GCA_024680675.1 Lachnospiraceae bacterium
TCCACTGCCTTTAAAAGATGCTTAAGTCCCTTATAATCCCTTACAAGTCCAAAAAACAGAAGAACCTTCTCATCCTCCCTAAGGCCTAACAGCTTCCTGGCCTCATCCTTTGACATATTCTTCTGCTTGAAGAAATTGTAGGCAGGATGAACCGTAACCGCAAGCTTTGGCTCTTTTATAACAGATTTAAGGTCTTCTGCATCACTTTTGGAATGGGTTATAAAATAATCCCCTTCCCTCAGGGTCATCTTTGTAAGCCACTTGTCACATACAAACCTTTCATGGGGAAAAACATTATGACATATATATAAAATCTTTGTATTCTTTAAGAGCTTTGTCAGCATTATATAGCAGGGGGCAAAGTATGGATGCAGCCATTGCAGCAGAACAAGATCAGCCTTTTGGGAATTGATATAGCCTGCCACTCTGACCCAGTTAAAGGGATTGGCAGAATTAAGCATATATTTAACCCCGTCAAACTTAAGCACATCATCCTCATAATCCTTTTGAGGCTTTTTATACATTATCTTTGGATACATCATTGAATATGATATCATTGAGACATCATTTCTTTTTGAAAGCTGCTTATACAGAAGAGATGTATAGTGAGAAATCCCGGTCTTATAGGGATAGACCGGCCCTATCATTATTATTTTTGCCATACTTTTTCCTTTTCAGTCACTAAGGTAATATTTATTCATCAAACTCTGCCGTAACGTAATAGCCTCTGGGCCTTTCCTCAACCTTAAGGACTACGCCCTCTCTGGACTTAAGTCTCTGCCTGTTCTCAAAATTTCCCGACATGGCAAGAGACGGGTCTATGGTATAGTAATAGCTTGTAGGTAAAACCCCTTCTGTTACGGTTATATGATCTCCTTCTTTAAGAAGACCCGGTCTTTCCATTTTAAACTCCATCTGTCTCATATAGCTTTAATGCCTGCCCTCTTCTTAATTCAGAACTTTACTACCTTTAAGACTATTCCACAGTAATTGTAAAGCTTTATATCCAGCCTTCCCTTATTTATATAGTAGGTATATCTGTCTGTATTAAAGCCCCATTTATCGGTATAGATTATACTTTCAACAACACACTCATCCATAACTCCAAGCTGCCATCCGAACTTGATGCTTATTTCCTTTTCGTAATCATTATTGTTAAGGACTACTATGGACTGCTCCTCTCTGGTAAACCTTCCGTAGCAAAGAATATTATAATCCTTGTAGAGCTCCCTGTAGGATCCGGTCTTTAATTCCGGATTATTTTTGTGAACCCTTATCATTTCCTTATGGAATTCGATCATTTCCTTATCTTCATGACCCCATGGATAGGTCCTTCTGTTATCAGGATCAGTAAACCCGCATACTCCGGCTTCATCCCCGTAATAAATGGTTGGAGCTCCGGGCCATGTCATCTGTACTAAAACAGCTTCCCTCATTACAGCGGTATTTATACCATTATTTGCTGCCTCAGGTCCCTTGTCCCCTACACGGCCTACCACATGATTTGTCCTTGTAAGGAATCTTGAATGATCATGATTTGACAGCTCATTCATTGCAGTATAAATACTGGGTGCGGAAAACTTTGCCATATTCCACTGCATGGCATTCCAGAAATTATCGGCATTACCCAGCATATCCTGCCTGAAATCATCACTGTGCTTTTGCATACCGGTCAAAAACCAGGTTACAGGCTCCATAAAGGCATCATAGTTCATTACTGTATCCCATTCATCCCCCTGGAGCCAGCTTGAAGGATCGCCGTAATGCTCTGCTATTATTATAGCATTGGGATTTGCCCGTTTTACAACGCTTCTGAACTTTTTCCAGAATGAATGGTTGAATTCTCCGCTTCTTCCAAGATCTGCTGCCACATCAAGTCTCCAGCCGTCAATATTATAGGGCGGGGAAACCCATTTTTCAGCTATTCTTAAAATATAGTCATAAAGCTTTGGTGAATCCTCATAGTTAAGCTTAGGCAGGGTATCATGTCCCCACCAGCCGTCATAGCTGCCGTTATAAGGCCATTTATATTCATCATAAAATTTAAAGAAGCTTTTGTAAGGACTATCCTGAGACACATAGGCTCCCTTTTCATAGTCCTCATTTCCTTCATATATTCTTTCCCTGTCAAGCCATTTATTAAATGAACCGCAGTGATTGAATACTCCGTCCAGGATCACCTTTATTCCTCTTCTGTGAGCCTCTTCAACTACCTTTATGAAAAGCTCATTGCTGGCTTCAAGGTTTCTTTTATCGGTTACACGCTTAATATACCTTGTGGCAAAACGGTTTTCCGTATCACCATCCTTTAAAAGCTCTCCCTCATCCACAACTATCTTCCCAAAATGAGGATCGATATAGTCATAATCCTGAATATCATACTTATGATTTGATGGGGATACAAAGAGAGGATTGAAATAAATGGCATCTATTCCCAGATCCTCCAGATAGTCCATTTTATCCAGTACTCCCTGAAGATCTCCCCCGTAAAACTCCCTGACTCCCATTTTATCGGGATACTTGTCCCAATTATCTACCTTTACCGACTTATCTCCAATATACTGGTATTCATTGGTCAATACATCATTTGAAGGATCCCCGTTATAAAACCTGTCCACGAATATCTGATAGAATACAGCACCCTTAGCCCAGTCGGGAGTTACAAAGCCCGGTTTTACCTCAAAATAGAAGTTCATGTCCGCAAGATCCACCGGCCCTCTTAAATCATACTGACATTTCATATTACCTACTTCTGCTTCAAAATAATAAACTATATTTTCATTTTCCAGCTGTGCCAGGTATTCGTAGTAGTCAAATCTGCCTACTGTTTCCTTTTTATCCATGACCATACGATCCCCGTCTATGATTATATAGACGTGATCCACATTATTCTTTGCTGTTCTGAATCTGATCTTTACGACTCCATAGGGACTTGGTTCCCAAGGTATAAGATAATCGGATGAATAATCCGAAAAGAGAGCGTTCCTGTTTAACAAAGGACGCACGTTGAAAAGATATCTTTCCTTAACGCAAATATCCTGAAGATTTAAATACATATGATTACCCCTCTGATCTTCATATCAAAAGAAGCACTGCCTCCTGATATGCAAATTATTATTCATACAGAATTCCCCTCTTCTGTATATCCATAGCTAAAGCTTCCCTCAAAGCTTCAACATAATTCCCTTCAATACTATAGTATAACCAAAGCTGTCAAATTACAAGAAGTTTTTAACTTTCCCTCTTCAGGGCAAAGAAAAAAGACAGCCTCACGAATGCTGTCTTTTTTGGAGAAGGTATTTCTTTCTTATGGGGTATAGCTTTAAGCTATACTTTGTATTGGGGGGTTACAAGTACATTATATGGATAATAGCCCTTTTGGTCTACCCTTACTTTTCACAAATTTTACAAATAACTGCACCCATTTTTATAAAATTTACACAAAAAGTGCTTCAAATTCCTCTCGTGAGATCTTTTCCTTTTCAAGAAGCAGCTCTGCGCTCCTGTGAAGAACCTCTTCATTTTCCTTAATAAGCTCTTCTGCCTTCTTATAACATTCCTCAATTATACTTCTGACTTCCCTGTCTATTTCACTTGCTATCTCTTCACTGTAGCCTCTGGTGCTGTGAGCCAGATCCCTTCCTATAAATACCTCGTCGTCATCATTATCGTAGCAGATAACACCTATCTTCTCAGACATTCCGTATCTTGTTACCATCCTCTTTGCAAGCTTGGTGGCCTGTTTTATATCCTGAGAAGCACCTGTTGTAATATCATCAAATATCAAAGCCTCAGCTACCCGTCCTCCTAAGGACACTATTATATCCTGAAGCATTCTGCCCTTTGTATTAAACATCTCATCCTTTTCCGGCAGGGGCATGGTATAGCCTGCTGCCCCCATACCTGTAGGGATTATGGATACCGAATAAACCGGTCCCACATCCGGCAGTACATGGAAGAGAATGGCATGACCGGATTCATGATAAGCCGTTATCCTTCTGTCCTTTTCCGATACGATCTTACTCTTCTTCTCTGCTCCTATTCCAACCTTGACAAAGGCCTTCTTTATATCCTCCATTGTGATATATTTACGGTTTTCCCTTGCCGTGTTGATAGCAGACTCATTCATAAGATTCTCAAGATCCGCTCCGGTAAATCCCGCAGTTGTCCTTGCAATATCCTCTAAAACAATGTCATCCGAAAGGGGCTTGTTTTTGGAATGAACGGTAAGTATCTCCTCTCTTCCCCTGACATCAGGTGCACCTACGGAAACCTTCCTGTCAAACCTTCCCGGTCTTAATATTGCAGGATCGAGTATATCCACCCTGTTGGTGGCAGCCATTACGATTATTCCTTCATTTACCCCAAAGCCGTCCATTTCCACAAGGAGCTGGTTAAGAGTCTGCTCACGTTCATCATGACCTCCTCCCATTCCTGTTCCTCTTCTTCTTGCAACAGCATCTATTTCATCAATAAAGATGATACAAGGGGCATTCTTCTTTGCCTCTTCAAAAAGATCCCTTACTCTGGAAGCACCTACGCCGACAAACATTTCCACAAAGTCTGATCCGGATATGGAAAAAAAGGGTACTCCCGCTTCTCCGGCTACTGCCTTGGCTAAAAGAGTTTTACCGGTACCGGGAGGGCCCACCAGGATAACTCCCTTAGGTATCCTTGCACCCACCTCTGTATACTTTGAGGGGGATTTAAGGAAATCCACTATCTCCTCCAGATCCTCCTTCTCCTCATTCAGTCCGGCAACATCCTTAAATCTGGTCTTATTGTCATCAGTAGACAGCTTAGCCCGGCTTTTTCCGAAATTCATCATCTTGTTTCCGCTGGAGGCTCCTGCCTGACCATTAAGATACAAGAACAAAAATATAACTATTATGGCTATCACTACGGTAGGGATCAGGGAACTTAAGAGCTCCCCTGAATGGGATACATCCTCCAGGGCATAATTTGGAAATTTTTTCTTAAGATCCTTCTCAACCTCTTTTATATCAGATACATTTAATACTCTGTGAGCTCCTCCCATAAGGGTTATCCTTACAACTCCTGTAGGAACCTCTGCATTCTGAACAATATTTATGTCCGCAATTTTTCCGGTATCCAAAAGCTCCTGAAACTCTGAATATGATATTTTAGACTCTCTCTCAGTCCACATGCCCTTCCATACCATCATAAGGCATATGAACATTATTATGATCACCAGATAAAAGCCTAAGCCTCTTGCATTTCTATTCAATTTTACTCCTCACCTGCCTCTTTTCTGTTTCCTGTCCTTATTCTTCTGTTTCCACCACACCGATATAGGGCAGATTTCTGTATTTCTGAGCCCAGTCCAGTCCGTAGCCCACTATAAACTTATCCGGAACCTCAAAGCAGGTATAATCCACCTTAACATCAGCGACTCTCCTTTCAGGCTTGTCCAAAAGGGTACAAAGAGCAATACTCTCAGGATGTCTCAGCTTAAGGTTCTTAAGAAGATATTCCAGAGTGTTCCCCGTGTCAATTATATCCTCTATGACAATTACATTTTTTCCTTCCAAAGGGTCATCAAGATCCTTTATTATCTTAATAACACCGCTTGATTTTGTACTGTTACCATAGCTTGACACAGACATGAAATCAATAGTCACAGGGATGGTCAACCTCTTTGCCAGCTCAGTAGCGAAAAACACGCTTCCCCGGAGCACACAGACAAAGTGAACCACCTTTCCTTCATAATCCTTACTTATTCTGGCCCCTATTTCTCTTATTTTCCTGTCAATTTCCTCCTCTGATATCAAAACAGATATTTCTTTACTCATTCCTTTTCCTCCTCTTCCTTAACAGTTATCTCTATAATATTTTTTGTATCATCATTTATCTTGTAATACTCACTCATCCTGTAGCCGATGATCCAAACAATGTCACAGCCCTTTGCCAAAAGCTTTACCGAAGCTCTCCTATCTGAGGGCACCTTGTTATTTATAAAAAATTTTTTCAGGCTCTGACTCTCCATAGCACTGTTAACGATGATCCGGTCCTTTTCCCTTCTGTTCCTTACGGTCAAGTCCAAACCAAACCTTATTCTATCATAGTCAAACCATTTAGTATAGTCATTTTGGGGGTAGGGCCCTCCCTCCTCTCTTGAAAAAACCCTGCAGCTTATAATGCTTTTATCGGGAAGTAAGATGCTCCCCCTGTGATCCACTTTCCTTTCGCTAACAGTAAACTCCTCCCCTTCTCTCCCCAGAGAAAAGACCAGCTCATTATTGATTCTCCTTACTAAAATACCATAGGGCAGATCCAGACTGCGTCCGCTCTGAGAATCCAAAAGTTTATAAACAGCCTCTATATGCACGGAGCTTATATCCTTCCATTTCCTGCAAAGCCTTGTGATCACCTTCTTTATAAGATTCCTGCAGATAAGATCCTTTTCCTCCTTAAGCCCTTTAATAGAAAGCCTTAGCTCTCCCCTTTCCATATCCTCCCTGACATTTTTTTCATATAATAAATCTGTCAGTTCATCAACTATTTCCAGAGCTTTTGCTATCTCTCCCGCTTCTTTTGCTATATGAACAGTAGCATTTGCTGCAATAGCCTCCATATTCGGAAGTATTATCTGCCTCACCCTGTTTCTTGTATAATTTATATCCTTGTTTGTCTCATCATTAACATAGCTTAACTGCTTTTTATTTACATACTCCTCTATCATGGGTCTTGATACATTAAGAAGAGGTCTGATGATATTTCCCCTCCTTGGACTCATTCCCGTCAGTCCCTTTAAAGAGGAGCCTCTCATCATATTAAAGAGTACGGTTTCAGCCTGATCGTTTAAATGGTGGGCAACTGCTATCTTATCAGCCTCTGTTTCTTTTAAGGCAGCTTCAAAATCCCTGTATCTTAATATCCTTGCGGCCTCTTCCATTGACAGACCTTCCTTTTTTGCAAAGGCCGGCACATCCTCATTGTAGACTTTAAGCTCTACCCCTCTTTCAAGGCAAAGCTCTCTTACAAATCTCTCATCCTCCTTAGATGCCTGCCCTCTTATGCCATGCTCCACATGCACTGCCTTTAATTCAAAGGATATCCGGCCTCTAAGCTCTGATAAGAGATCCAGAAGGCAGATAGAATCCATCCCCCCTGACAGGCCTAAAAGTATGATGTCTGAAGCTTCTATCAGTTTATTATCCCTGCAGTATCTTAATACCCTGTCCTTTAACTCTTCCATTTCCACTCCATGCTTAGATTCCTTAATAAAAGTAATAAAGCCGATTGCTAACAATCGGCTTTTTACTCTTCTTCTGACTGGAAGATTATCTCATCTCCGTATACTAGTCCCAATCTGTCCTTTGCCACCTCTTCAACATACTTGGTGGTCTTAGTGTACTTCTCATATTCTATAAGCTCTTTCGTGCGTTCCTCCTCCTGGGAGATCTGCTCCATAAGCTCTTCTTCTCTCTCTATATATGCTTTTTGCTTTTTATTCAGCTTTACCATGCTGACCAGAATGACTACGCAAAGTGTCCCCACAACAACAATGACATAGAACATTCCAAGACGGTTCTGCCGCTTTTTTCTAAAAGCAACCTTCCTCTTCATATTCATATTTATTTCCCCTTATTATAAAACAAAGCCCCTTCAACATAATTATATTCAAATAATATTTCCCAGTCAATCATGTTTTATACATAGCCGGCAATTTTTCTCCTGATTTAAGGCTTCCCCCCTTAAAGATATTTAAACATATCCTTTGCCTCATCCTTTTTTACTGTTTCCTTTACGGAAAGTATCTCTACCTTAACCGGCTTTGTTCCAAACTGTATTTCCAGAACATCCCCCTCCTTAACCTCTAAGGATGCCTTGGCTACCCTGCCGTTTACTGTTACCCTTCCCGCATCACAGGCTTCGTTTGCAACAGTCCTTCTTTTTATTATTCTCGATACCTTAAGATACTTGTCTAATCTCATATCAACCTCTCATTCTTCCCTTGAAAGCTTCCCCAAAAGAAAGAAAAAGGCAGAAAACCAAGTTCTCTGCCTTCACTTCAATGTAATCTAAATCTATTAAAATTACTGATTGATCAAATCTTTTAAAGCTTTTCCAGCCTTGAACTTAGGAGCCTTAGATGCCTTAATCTTCATAACAGCACCTGTCTGAGGATTTCTTCCATCTCTTGCTGCCCTTTCAGAAACTTCAAAAGTACCAAATCCTACAAGCTGAACCTTCTCACCGTTCTTAAGCTCATTGGCAACAACATCTGTAAAAGCCTTAAGTGCTTTTTCAGCATCCTTCTTTGATAAATCAGCCTGATCAGCGATAGCTGCAACTAATTCTGTCTTATTCATTACAATTCCTCCTATAAATAAATTGTGAACCTGCGTTCATTGTTCGAAAACGTTCATTACTATTTATATATTTTTTGCCAGATAATGTCAACTAAAATTTGATATGTGTTTAAAAAATCAGTATTTTTCACAAAAAAAAGTTTAAATGTAGTCTAAATTTCATACTTCCATCCATTTTCATTAAGGTTTTTCCTGATCTCTTTATAATCTGCAAATACATATTCCACTGCTTCCCAAAACTCCTTTGAATGATCCAGATAGATAAGGTGGCACATTTCATGTACTATGACGTAATCAACTATATCTCTGTCTGCAGATACAAGCTTCACATTCAGATTGATATGTCCCTTTGAGGAACAGCTTCCCCATCTGCTTTTTGTATTCTTTACGGTAACTCCCATAAACTCCCTTTTCTTTACCCTGTTTTTTTTACAGTAATCCTCTAAGAGAGGCATGTAATTTTCAATCTGCTCATTGGCGTATTCCTTCAGCTTTCTGTACCAGAGTCTCCCAAGTACCTTCCTTACGGCCTCCTCAGATCTATCCCTTGTCTTTACCAGCACAAGCTGATCCTTACCTTCATAAGCTCTGTTGACCGATGCTTCCTCCACCAAAAGCCTGTAGTCTCTTCCTAAGCATCTGTGTATGGCACCGCTTTCATAGCTTTTCCTTTTCTCAATACTGTGCTGCCTTGCAAGCTGGGATTTTTTGTATATCCATTCGGCTCTTTCATCCACAAAATCAGTGATACTTCCTGCTTTTACCCAGTTTGGAGCCTTAACAATGACCGATCCGTCCTCGTTCACTCTCACCGATAAGGTTTTTCTTTTTTCTCTGATAAGATCATATTCGATTTTTTTGCTCTTATACATTATTGTTTTTTTCATTATCAGGTTGTTAAACCCCTTTTTTTGTTGTAAAATAAGGCTAAGTAAGACTATAATTTAATTCTTTATCACAGAGGAGAGTAATCATGTTAGCTACTTTAATACCTTTGTTCGACAGTGAAATGGCCGTAAAAGCCTACTCATTGTTCACACAAAAGCAAAACTTTCTTATGCATCCGAGTTACCTGGGCACCGGGGTGAATGATGGTGCCGGCACCATAACCGGCCTTGAAATAATCAACAGCATCGGAATCGATAATCTGACTACGGATAGTGATATCTTTGTATCTCTCACTCCCATATCTCTCTTTGCCGATGTTGAAAATCAATGTCTTGCCCCCGCCAACAGAATAGTTCTCTTGATAGACAATTCCGTACAGCCGAAATCCTTAAATATAGAACGTATAAAGGAGCTCAAAAATAAGGGCTATAAATTTGCGGTCCGCAAGCTTAATGTTTCGGATTTTGATGTATATAAACACATCCTCGCGCTTATGGATTATATAATACTTGATCATAAAAAGATAGTCATTTCAAAGGCTAAAATATTTTTCACCAAGCTTTATCCCGATATTAAGCTTGTTGCCGGAAATATTGCAAATCAGGAAATTTACGATGCTCTTAAAAGAGAAGGCGGCTATCATCTTTACGAAGGCGAATTCTACAGAACTCCCATTACAAAGGGTGAGTCTCAGGTTGCGCCTATCAAGGTCAATTACATAGAATTATTAAATGTTGTAAATAAAGCAGACTTTGAACTTACACAGGCTGCTGACGTAATATCAAGAGATACCGCTCTTACCATCTCTCTTCTTGAAATGGTTAATCGTATGACGGTAAACTCAAAGATCTCCAATATCAGACAGGCTGCCGCTCTTCTTGGACAAAAGGAATTAAAGAAGTGGATATCCACAGCCGTTACCAAACAGCTGTGTGCGGATAAACCTACTGAGGTTGCAAGAGTTTCAATGCTTCGTGCTAAATTTGCGGAAAATCTTGCAGCAATGTTCAATCTGGCCATCAGAGCTCAGGACCTCTTCATGCTGGGGCTTTTCTCCTGCCTGGATATTATTTTAAACAAGCCTATGAGTGAGGCTCTTTCAATGCTGAATGTATCCAAGGATATATCAGAGGCTTTGATAGACCGCAGAGGTGATTTTTCCGATGTCTATGATTTTATAATCTCCTACGAGAATGCCAACTGGTCAGAGATAGACAGGATAAGCATCCTTAAGAATCTGGATTCCGATAAGATCTATGATGCATATATCCAGTCACTTAAGTGGTACAGAGATCTTTTCTTCTAATAAAAACTTGCTTTAAGCTAAAGAAGGGAAACACCCTGCGGATGTTCCCCTTCTTTTTTTATATCTGTCCTCTCTTTATCTTCTATACATCATCCCTTTTCCTTCCTATGGAGGAAATGGTCCTTACAAGAGTCATTACTATATCATATAAGAATCTCTCTAAATATCCCAGGGCGTAGCAAAGCATGAATATGATATTCTGAAGGAAGTTGGTTTTAAGATAATACTTGTTATATATCCGACAGCTCTTGTAAAAATTCGGAAAAGCCCTTCTTTTGGAGGATCTGTAGATCTTTTTTATTGTTACCGAATGATAATGATGATACCTCTCTCTGGTAAGAACCCCTATCTTCTTTCCGATACTTTGGGCCCTCCTTGCAAGGATATTTTCTTCATAATAGAGGAAGGTTCTTTCATCAAGGCCGTCCATGGCTTCATAATCCTCTCTCCTTATACAAAAAAAGGAACCTTCAACAACCCCTACTGTCTCTATCCTCTTTTGGGATCCGGTAAGCTTTTTTTTGATCCTCCTTTTATCCAGGTTAAACATGATAAGAAACATGCTTTCAAGAACCCCCAAAAAGCCGGGCAGACGCCATACATTATAACCCTCCTTAACTATAGGGGCCATTATGGCATACTCCTGCCTTTTTGACATGGCCGTACACATATTCATAACAGTCTTTTCACTGACATCTATATCTGAATTAGCCACAAATATATAATCGGGATCATAATTATAAATAGCATATCTGATACCCACATTATTTCCCTTGGCATAGCCTCCGTTGATCATGGATCTGACTATGTCGATATTATTATTTCCGCTAAAATTAAGCCTCAGATACTCATAGGAATTATCATTTGAAGCATTATCCACCACAACTATCCTGTCAAAGACCTCAAAATCTCTGAGCTTTTCCACAAGGGAGCCTGTGGTATACTTATCATTATAATTCAAAATAACTATTACTGCTTTTTTATCCATATGTTATATAATAAAAATATCTCCTTTTTATGACTCTGGCAGGCTTCTGCTTTTAAAGTCTGACCCTGCTTTCTTATAATAACACAATAGATATATTTTGAGGTAGTGAAATGAGATTTGATACCCTCTTTTTAAGAAGTGAAAACATACACCTTACAAAGGATGTAGGCATGATACCCTATAACCTCCATAAGCTCTTTGGACTTGATGCGAGGATCGTTTCATACAAAAACAGTAAAAGCTATGATTCTCTTTCCGGGGATGTTAAGGGACTGAGGCTTAAATTCATTAAAAAAAGTCTTTTTGGGCGAAGCTTTGACGGTGCTCTCTATATACTCCATGAGGGAAAAAAGATAGACATTTTGAATATATATCACCTGAATCTTTCAAGCTTTGTCTATTCTGTATTTTATAAAATAATAAACAGAAAGGGCCTTCTTTATCTGAAGCTTGATCTTAATAACAAGGGTTTTGAGGATTGTTTTAAGCTTTCCTTAAAAAGCTTTATAAAAAGGGCAACAATAAAAAGAGCGGATCTTGTATCCGTTGAAAACAGGCATATGTATCTGGCCCTGAGAGAAAAATTCGGCGATAAGATAATAGAGGTAAAAAACGGATATTATCTGGGAGCAGCTCCTGTAGACAGCTCTGATATTTCAGTTAAGAAGGAAAAGGTCATTCTGACAGTGGGAAACCTTGGAAGCTATGAAAAAGCTACGGACACCCTGCTTAAGGCCTTCATAAGATCCGCCCCCTATCATGACTATGTCTTAAAGCTTATAGGACCCATAAAAGAGGATTTTATTCCCTTTAAGGACAGGATCCTTTCTAAGAACAGTGATATTGCTGACCGCATCATCTTTACAGGTCCTGTATATGACAAGGCAAAGTTAATAGAAGAATATAAAAAGGCAAGGTTTTTCACCCTGCCTTCAAGAAGCGAATCCTTTGGTTTTGTTCTTTTGGAAGCCGGTCTCCTTGGATGCTACCTTCTTCCTGCGGATCAATGCTCAGCCGCATCAGACATAACCCACAATGAAAAATACGGAAGAATACTGAAAACCGATGATGTTGATTCAATAGCTGATGTTTTTAAAAACATCTGTAACGATACGGATCGGGACTGGAATAAGCTTTCAAAGGAGATTTCTTCCTACATAGAGTCTGAATACAATTGGGAAAGGATAGTCAGCGAACTTTATGATAAGCTTTTTCCCAATGTGGAAGAGTAACCTTAAAGTTTTGCTTTCTTAACCTCCACTGAAGCTGCCTTATCCTTTTCTTAACAGACTTTGGAAAGGTATTTTGGACAAACTGCCTTAACTTTTTATCAAGCAATATCCTTTTAAGGGCAAGCCCTGAGGGCAGCTTTATATCATGAGCTCTTCTTATTTCCAGACTTTCTATAAAGGTATCATAGCTGTTTAATGAGGATACTCCATCCTTTGAGATTATACATACTATCTCTCCCGTATCCTGAAAATGATAGCCTTTTTTATAAACAGTAAGGAGAAAGTCATAATCCGCACCGATCTTTAGATCCGTATTAAAGGGGATCCTGCTTAACAGCTCTCTGTTTGCAAAGGCCGACTGATGGGAAAAGGGCATTCTTTCCTCTATTGCTTCGAAATTCTTCCTGAATTTGTAATAATGACCGTACTCATACTCTATGGCATCTCCATATATGATGGCGGCATTGGGGTACTGCTTTTCTGAAAAAATATTGGAAAGAACCCTGGAGCTGTAAAAACTGTCTCCCGCATTCATAAAGCATACCCATCTTCCCATGGCGTACTTTACCGCTATGTTCATTCCATCATATATGCCTTCATCCCTTTCGGAATAAAATCTGAAGGGAATACCCTTTTTTTCAAACTTTTTCCTGTATTCTTCAATATACTTAAGACTGCCGTCCGTTGAAGCCGCATCCTTGATAATATACTCGAAATCAGCAAAATCCTGATCAAGCACCGATTCCATGGTTTTTATTATCGATCTGCCGGCGTTATAACAAACGGTTATTATTGTTACCAGATACTTATTATCCATAGTTTTTTCCCGTTTCAGTCCTTAAGGCTCTTTCTCTTCATCTCTGCTTTTAGACTCAGCTTTTTCTTTAAGCTCTTTTTCTCTCTCCTCTTCCCTGTAATCCAGCCGTCTTACCCTGAACTGGATATCCTCAAGGAGCTTTCTGTTATTGGCGATAACGTCTGCCTGAAGACCTACAATAAAGGTCATAAAGCCCAACATTATAAGGGTACTTGCAAAAACCAGGGACTGTACATGTCCTGTTCCGTTTCCCTGGATAAAATATATGATAAAGCGGATCATAACCACCAGGCCTATCAAAAAGGGTACCATCCCAAGAAGTGAAAAGAAAGTAAGGGGTCTGTACATCATAAAGGCTCTGATTATAGTAAGAACAGATCTTTTTATATAAGCCCCCATGCTTGAAAACAGCCTTGACTTCCTAAGCTCCCCGTTGGTTCTTATGGGAACCGAGGTTATGGCCATATTTGTTCTGCCGGCCTGAACTATAGTCTCCAGAGTATAGGTATAATTGTTCATGACATTTAAGTGCATGGCCGCATCCCTTGAAAATGCCCTGAAGCCACTGGGAGCATCGGGTATATCGGTACTTGACGCTACTCTCACTACATAGCTTCCCAAATGCTGCAGCTTCTTTTTCAAGGGAGAAAAGTGCTCTGTCTGATCTATTGGCCTCTCACCGATCACTATCTCAGCCCTGCCATCCATTATGGGCTTTATAAGCTTTTCTATGTCTGCCCCGCAATACTGATTGTCAGCATCCGTATTGACTATGATATCTGCCCCGTTCCTTAAACAGGCATCGATACCTGCCATAAATCCCTTGGCAAGACCCTTGTTCCTCTTAAAGCTCACCACATAGTTAACGCCCCAGTTTCTGGCTACCTCCACGGTATTATCCACAGAACCGTCGTTTATTATAAGATATTCTATTTCATCTATACCATCTATATGCTTTGGCAGATCGTTTAAAGCGATCTCTAAGGTCTCTGCTTCATTCAGACAGGGAATCTGTATAATGAGTTTCATACTCTATTCCTCTTCCTTGGAAATATAAATCGGTCTGTTCTTTGTTTCCATATAGGCCTTTGCCAGATATTCTCCTATTACGCCCATACAGAAAAGCTGAATACCTCCGATAAAAGTAATTATACATACCATAGAAGGCCATCCGTTGGTGGGATCTCCGTAGACCAATGTCTTAATTACTATAAATATTATAAGTATAAAGGCTATAAGAGTAAAGAAAAGCCCAAGCATTGCCGCAAAGGCAAGGGGTGTGGTTGAAAAGGCAACAATACCCTCTATGGAGTAAAGGAGAAGCTTCCAGAAGGACCACTTGGTCTCTCCCGCAACCCTTTCAATGTTCTCGTATTCAAACCATTTGGTCTTAAAGCCTATCCATCCGTATATTCCCTTTGTAAATCTGTTGACTTCCTTCATTGAAAGAATGGCATCCACCATTCTCCGGGTCATTATCCTATAGTCCCTGGCTCCGTCAACTATCTCGGTTTTGGAAAGCCTGTTTATGATCCTGTAGAACATCCTTGCAAAAAAGGACCTTATAGGCGGCTCTCCCTTTCTTGTAACCCTTCTTGTGGCTGCCGAATCATAACCTTCCCTGACTAAAGCCCTGTACATATCCGGAAGAAGAGAGGGGGGATCCTGAAGATCCGCATCCATTATTACCGCATAATCTCCCCTGCAGTTTTCAAGACCTGCATATATTCCCGCTTCCTTGCCAAAGTTCCTCGAAAAAGATACAAAGTGTACTCTTTTATCTCCTTCCCTTAACTCCTTCACCTTCAAAAGAGTCTTGTCAACGGATCCGTCATCAATAAACAAAAACTCACATTCAAGATCAGCAAATTCTTTTTTAAGCTCCTCGGCGGTCTTACATATTTCCTTATAAAAGAAGGGTATTGCATCTTCCTCATTGTAACAGGGTACTATAACCGACAATAAACTCATTTTATATCCTCTTTAACCCTTAAAATATCATATATTTCGCATACAGGCGGCTCAAGCTTTACAAAAAGCTTCTGCTTTGAATGGGGGGCTGACTCCATTTCTTCTCCCTCTTCATTCTGTATTGAGACGACCTTCACAAAAATATCCGACCCATCTGCCTTCATAAGCTCTATACTATCTCCTGTGCAGAACTTATTTCTTTGCTCTATTACTACCCTGTCTCCCTTCTTCTCATAAACCATTCCAAGATAAACATACTCTCTGACATAGGTATTATTATCATAGATCTGGCTTTCCTCACTTGGCTTGCCATAATAGAAGCCGGTAGTAAACTGCCTGTAGGTACATTTTGCTATTTCTTCCATATATGAAGCCCTGTTGGCCTCGTACTTTTCCAAAGACTCAAGACAGTCATCTATGGCTCTTCTGTAGGTTCTTGTAACTGCCGCCACATAGAGAGCGGTTTTCATCCTGCCTTCTATCTTAAAGCTGTCTATACCCGCTCTTAACATATCAGGTATATGCTCTATCATACAAAGATCCTTAGAATTAAATATATAGGTTCCCCTGTCATTTTCATAAACAGGAAGATACTCTCCCGGTCTTTTTTCCTCCACAACCGCATACTTCCATCTGCATGGGTGGGTGCATTCTCCCTTGTTGGCATCCCTGCCTGTAAAATAGCTGCTCAAAAGGCATCTTCCCGAATAGGAAATACACATTGCCCCGTGAATAAAGCACTCTATCTCCATATCCTTTGGGATATGCTCCCTTATTTCCTTTATTTCCTTAAGGGAGAGCTCTCTGGCGGCTACCACTCGCTTTGCCCCCTGCTTATACCAGAAATTGTATGTTAAATAATTGGTGTTATTTGCCTGGGTACTTACATGAATGTCTGTTTCGGGGCAATATTCCCTTGCCAGGGTAAACATACCCGGGTCTGCTATGATAAGAGCATCCGGCTTTAACTCATTTAATTCCTTAAAATATTCCTTAGCGCCTTCAAGATCAGCATTATGAGCAAGGATATTTGCGGTAACATGAACCTTCTTTCCCGCCTTATGGGCAAATTCAATACCCTCCTTCATGTCATCATGGGAGAAGTTTTTTGCCTTTGCCCTCAGCCCGAAGGCTTCGCCTCCTATATATACGGCATCTGCTCCAAAAATAACCGCAGTCTTTAAAACCTCAAGACTGCTTGCCGGGATCAAAAGCTCCGGTCTTTTAAGTGTCGATTCACTCATATATCCCCTTATAACCTATAGTTTAACGCTTACTGTCATTCCATCCCCTATGGGAAGGATATCCGTAACAAGCTCTTCGTTGTGGCTTATTTCATAAAGGTATTCCCTCATTCTTGAATGTATGGTCCTATTCCTTCTTGTAACGGCAAATCTTGATTCTATTATCTCACCGTCCTGCAGTACATTATCCGATATCAAAAGGCTTCCTCTCTTCATAAGCTTTAACAGCACAGGCAGATAAACTATATACTGGGCCTTGGCAGCGTCAAGAAAGATCAGATCATAGCTTTTTCCCTCCTCTGCCAGATCCTTAATGATATCGTAAGCATCTCCCTCAAGAAGTCTTATCCTGTCTTTGAAACCACTTTTCAAAAAGTTTTTCTTTGCTATAGGTATTCTTTTTTCATATTTTTCTATTGTTGTGATCTGACAATCATTCCCTGTATATTCAGCCATCAGTATTGCCGAAAAACCGGTTGCCGTCCCTATTTCCAGGATAGTCTCCGGCTTTTTCATTGCCAGTAAAAGCTTTAAAAGGCTTTGACTTGCCGGTCTTATTATGGGAACCCTGTCTCTCTTAGCCTCTTTCTCTATTTCATTTAAATACTCAGGACCCGGGAGATCAAAGGATCTTATAAAAGCCTCTGTCCTGTTATTTTCCGTCAATTTGCACTTTCCTCTCCGGCTTTTTTACTGTCACCGGCTCCTTCAGCTTCCTTTTGGCCGGCTGCTTCACCTTCTGCAGCCTCTCCTTCAGGCGCCAGATCCTCACCTTCCACAGTACCTTCCTCGGTTCCAAGATAGGTATCTCCCTCTTCTGAAAGGATATTGTCAAGAGAAGATTCCGAAAGCTCCTCTGCCTCGGAAGCATCTATCTTCTCATCCCCCTCAGCAGTTTCCATCTCGATACCCTCCATAGTCATTAGCATGGTATCGGTAGTCATTGAGGTATTTAAGGTATAGGTGCCCGGAATAGGATCCTCCTTATATTCCGACAGCTTTGACTGTATAACAAACAAGAGCCAGTCACTGCATAATCCCTTCTCTTCTAACATCTTGGATATATCAACTATGTTATCACTGTCTTTTATGGTAACAATAACATCTCTTCCCGGTTCCTCATCCATAGGCTCTTCAGTAAATATCCTATAGCCGAAATCGTATGCCTTTTTTCCCACATTGAATATCATAAGTATTGCAATGGCTACCACCGCTAACCTTATTACGGTTCCGATAAAGCCAATGGCCAGATCTTTTACTTTCATCTTTTCTCCAAATTCACACAAGGGAATTATATATCCCCTTTTAACAAAGAACTCTTATGATCAATAAAGTTCAATATTATTGAGTATTTTTTCCATTACATCCTGATAGAGCCTGGCAAAATCCACCTCTGCCTGCATATAATCCGTAACTCTTCCGTCAGTGGAAAGGCGGTCTATCTCAGCCATATATCTTCCTTCATCCCTCATCCTCTGTTCGGGTGAGGCATTTTGAAGATCATAGGTAAGCTCTCTGAACCTGTGGATCTTTTCTATACATTCCGAATCATTGTTTATACGCTCCTTTTCCTGTTTAAAGGAGATATACTCAGGCGTATTTCGGATTACCTTTATCAGATCCTCTATTGCTCTGTCCAGACTTCCATCCTTTTTGTTTTCTTTTGACTTACTGTCCATACAATCCCTTGTGCTAATATCCATACATCATTCATCCGTTTTTATTTTTTAATAGCTCATACTTCTATAAATATAGGGAGAACCATTGGACGCCTTTTCATCTTTTGCCAGATAAAGCTGCCAAGATCATCCCTTATATCGCTTTTACACTTGCTCCAGTCCTTAACATTCCTGTCCTCAAGGTTTTTAAGGGTCTCCGAAACCACATCCTTCATGGCAAGCATCACAGAATCCGACTCCTTAACGTAAATAAAGCCTCTCGTTATGATCTCCGGTTCTCCTAACCTCAGACCGCTTTCCTCATCCATGGCTACAATAACCATGACCATACCATTCTCTGCAAGTATCTGTCTGTCCCTTAAAACCACATTTCCCACATCTCCGACCCCAAGGCCGTCCACAAAAAGAGCCCCGGTCTTGACCTTATTGGTCTTTTTGGCTTCCTTATTACTTAAGGTAAGGGTATCTCCCACCTCAAGGATAAATATATTCTTTTTATCTATTCCAAGGCTTTGAGCCAGATTTGACTGTGCCTTAAGATGTCTGTATTCCCCGTGAACCGGTATGGCATACTTTGGCTTTACCAAAGTATAGATAAGTTTTATCTCCTCCTCACAGGCATGGCCTGAAACGTGAGCATCCTGGTAGATAACATTGGCTCCCTGCTGGGTAAGCTCATTTATCACCTTGGATACTGCCTTTTCATTTCCGGGTATGGGATTTGAACTGAATATTACAGTATCTCCATGCTTTATCTGAAGTCTCTTGTTCCTGCTGTTGGCGATCCTGTTAAGAGCTGCCATGGTCTCCCCCTGGGAACCGGTGGTTATTATAACCAGCTGCTCATCGGGATACCTGGAAACCTCCTCTACTCCTATAAGGGTATTTTCAGGCACCTCAAGATATCCAAGCTCAGAAGCCGCCTCAACAATGTTGACCATGCTCCTTCCCTGGACTATTACCTTTCTTCCATGCTTCTTTGCCTCATTCATGATCTGTTGAACCCTGTCAATATTTGAAGCAAAGGTAGCCACATATATCCTGGAATCACTGTTATCGTTAAATATTCCTTCAAGGGCTTTGCCCACCGTTCTTTCAGAAGAAGTGAAACCCGGTCTTTCCGCATTTGTGGAATCACAGAGAAGAGCCAGCACTCCCTGTCTTCCCAGTACAGCAAAACGCTGAAGATCTATAGGCTCCCCTATAACAGGAGTATAGTCGATCTTAAAGTCTCCCGTATGCAGTATAATGCCTGCGGGAGAATGAATAGCTATGGCGGCCGCATCTGAAATACTGTGATTGGTCTTGATAAACTCCACCTTCATCTTACCGGCGTTCACAATATCCCCATAAGAGACCACCCTTCTCTCAACCTCATCCTCAAGAGCATGCTCCTTAAGCTTGTTTTCTATGAGAGCCATTGTCATTTTTGTTGCATAGACAGGAACTCCCAGATCCTTTATAACATAGGGTATTGCTCCTATATGGTCCTCGTGACCATGGGTAATAAAAAGTCCCTTCAGCTTCTTTTTGTTTTCCTTCAGATAGCTGATATCCGGGATCACCAGATCTATCCCCAGCATATCATCCTCCGGAAAAGCCAGACCGCAGTCTATTACCACTATTTCATTACCACACTCAAAGGCAGTGATATTCATACCTATCTGCCCTAATCCCCCTAAGGGGATGATCTTAATTTTTTCCTCCATACCTTCCCTTTTACAGTTATTTTAACTGACCTTTCATAGCCCAAAAGCTCCTATACAGCTCAGGCAAAGATCCCTGCATACCTGTATGTATGTAAGACCCTGCCCTCTGAAACTGATCATGCTGTATATGGAATTGATGGCTTTTTAACACGGTCCTGTGAAAAAAAAATGCATAGTCATCCCGTAGAAGACTATGCCGTATCCCACCCAACCTTTTATTTCTCATTATAACTAACTATATCCTTATTACTGGCCTTATTCTATATCAACATCCTCAAGTAATTCCTCAAAGACAAGAGCAAGAGCATTTAACTCTGTTTCATCCTCCACAGGCTCATAAATGCTTTCCCCCCTGTCATTTTCCGAAACAGCCTTCATAATGACGCAAAGAGCCTCTTCGTCATTGGCGTCCTCGCTGACCAATATGTAATCATGGCCGTTAAGTCTTGTCTGCTCCAATATAAAAAAGTCAGTAACACCGTCCTCTGTTTGAAATTCTACTTTATCCATATAAATACCGTCTTTAATTAATTATTCACGATCCCTTCTTCCAAAAGAGGATCGGGAAGCTTTGACAGTATTATTTATTACCTTAACCTGTCCTAAATGCTTCTTATGCTTTCAAGATAACCCTGTAAAATAAAGATCGCGGCAATCTCATCCACATATTTATGTCTCTTCTCCCGCCTTATGCCTTCCTCTATCATTGCTTTGTCAGCGGCAACTGTGGTAAGTCTTTCATCCCACAAAAGTACCGGGAGCCCTGTTCTTCTTTCCAGATCATCGCGAAAGGCCCTGGTCTTTTCACACCTTTCACCTTCGCTGTTGTCCATATTCTTAGGATAACCCAATATGATCTTCTTTACATCATACTCTTTTACAAGCTCCTCTACTCTGGCTAAAGTCCTTCTTAGCTTGCTTTCCTTTTCCCGGCGGATAATCTCAAGGCCCTGTGCTGTTATCAACATGGGATCCGACAGGGCTACGCCAACTGTCTTTGACCCAAAATCCAGACCCATTATCCGCCCCTGCTCTTCAGCCTTCATAAACCCTATTTCCATCCGTTCTTTTTAATATAGGATTCCAACAGTTCCTCTACCAGTTCGTCTCTTTCCACCTTCATTATAAGACTTCTGGCATTGTTGTGGCTTGTTATATAAGTGGGATCTCCCGACATTATATAACCAACTATCTGGTTTACCGGATTATAACCCTTTTCGGTAAGCGCCTCATAAACTGCCGCCAATACGAGCTTTACCCCTGTTTCCGGCTCTGTCTGTACACTAAAATGCTGAGTACTTCCTAGATCCTGCATAATAAAATTTCCCCCTTTTATTATTTAGCTCCTTACAATATTTAGTTATCAAACAAACAATAATAATAGATATTGTATCAGAGATCTTACAAAAACACAAGAATTTCCTCTGATAACATGCCGGATATTTTTCCTTTTTTTATTATATTTTCTAAAGACAGGTCTGATTTACAGGCACATTTCACATATTCCCCTGTATATCCCACATAATAGTCTTCTCCGAAAATATTTTGTTTTTCTTCGAATAAAACCTCTTTTTCCCTGGAAATATAGTATTCCCTAAAGCTTTTTGCCCTCTTTTTGCCATCCTCTATAAGTATCCTGCTTCTTTGACTCTTAACCTTGTCTGTAAGCTGACCCTCCATTTTATCAGCCAGGGTACCCGCTCTTCTTGAATACTTAAAAATATGGCTCTCATAGAGATCCGCTTTATTTAAAAAATCTCTTGTCCTTAAAAATTCCTCTTCGCTTTCCCCGGGAAAGCCCACTATCACATCTGTGGTAATGGCAGGATGTTCAAAAGTCTCCCTTATCATTAAAAGCTTCTCAAAAAACTCTTCAGTGCTGTACTGCCTATTCATTCTTTTAAGGACACTGTCTGAGCCGCTCTGTAAAGACAGGTGAAAGTGGGGGCAAAGCTTATCATAACTGCTTACAGACCTTAAAAATTCCTCTGTTATTATTCTTGGTTCTAAGGATCCAAGCCTTATCCTCTCTATTCCCTCAGTCTCCTGGGCCATCTCTATGACCCTTATTAGAGCCCTGTTTGTAAAGCCTCCTTCTTTGGCCAGCATATTATAAGAGCATTTTACTTCCTCCCTGTCAAGGCCGAAGGAGCTTAGATGGATACCTGTAAGGACCAGCTCCTTTATACCCCTTTTTGAAAGCTCATTAAGATCCTTTCCTATATCCTCATCGCTTCTGCTTGATATCCTCCCCCTTGCAAAGGGAATGACACAGTAACTGCAGAACTGATCGCAGCCATCCTGTATTTTTAAATAGGCCCTGGTATGCTTATAGAGCCCCGTCCTAAGATGACTGCCTTCCTGATCACAGCCCCTGTTTTCAAGGCCTTCCTTTTCCTTCTCTTTAATATAGGGCTCTTCTTCCCTATCTAAGGCCCCTGGATCCTTCTCCCTTGTCTTAAGATATCCTTCAACAATTGCTACTATATCATCCTTTTCCTTATTCTTTACCAATATATCTATAGCCCGGTCCGACCTTGCATTTTCATAGCCCGTATCCACATAGCATCCACAGGCTACCACTATGGATTCAGGATTGAGCTGCTTTGATCTGTGGAGCATCTGCCTGGATTTACGGTCTGCTATGTTAGTAACTGTGCAGGTATTTATGATATATACATCTGCTTTTTGGTCAAAGGGTACAATTTCGTGTCCCTTTTTTATGAACATTTGTATCATTCTCTCATTTTCATAGGCGTTTACTTTACAGCCCAGATTATGAAATGCCACTTTTAACATTGTTTCCTCCATTTTTTTGTAATGTTTTATTATTGACTTTTAGTTTTTTGCGAATTATCATAAAGTATAGTACAAGTGAGAATTAAATTTCTTAATACAGGAGGTTATTTAACATGAAAACAGTTCAGATTTCTTTAAATTCAATCGATAAGGTTAAAAAATTTGTTAATGATATTACAAAGTTCGATTATGACTTTGATTTAGTATCAGGCAGATACGTAATAGATGCAAAATCTATAATGGGAATCTTCAGTCTTGATCTTTCCAAGCCTATTGATTTAAATATTCATGCAGAAGGTAATGCAGATGATGTTTTAAATGTTATCAAGCCTTACATGATCTAATAAATATAAGCTTTATTAGTAAGAAGTTAATGGATATTAAGGAAGACCTGAGAGGGTCTTCTTTTTTATTCCTTCATCCTGGCAATTATATGTCCGGGTATGATATCAGAGCCTTCAAGTCCCTCATAAAGCTTTGGATCAAAGTCCTCTTCCTTGAAAATATAAATAAGATCAGGCCTTATTATATTATTTTTAAGCTCATGCTCCCACTTTGCTATGTCATCTGAAACCAGGGCGTCTATATCTCTGGCATAATAATAATTGTTTTGCCACATACCCTTTAAATAAGCAAAAAAGGCTGTATCCATGATAATGTCATTTTCATTGTACATAAAAATAAATCCGCTGTATTTGTTTATATCAAAGGGAAGCTCCTTTTCCATCCATATGTTTTCATAACTTTGTTCCCTTGAAAAATATTCATTTTTATAAGAAAGCATATAGGAGATATCATATAGCTGTATTAGTAAAGCTATGGCCATAACTATGAAGCCTGTTTGACCTCTTATACCTTCCCTTTCCTTTACTGTTTTTTCCATACAAGAATAAAAAAGCTTATATACAGCCACTATTGCCAAAAGTATCAGCAGATAAACTCCCGGCCAGATAAATCTTCCGTTGGATCTAAAGATACTAAAGGCATCCCTTATAAGACCGGGCAGAGGCAGACCGAAGAGCTTTTTATCATTAAAGGTGACCATAGGCAAAACAGCAAGACCAAAGGACAAGAGGAATATGCCCATAGCTATGTATATCCTGTAATGCTCCTTAAGCAGCTTCTTTACCTCTATGATTCCCTTTAAATTAAGGATAAAAAGAGCCACCACTGCAAACACAAGCATAAGGATAACCCCAAAGCCCAGATAACCAAAGCCCTCATACTGAAAGTCGTAATATAAGGGCAAAGGGCCATAAAATTTCCCGTCACTCAGAGGATTTATAAAGGTATTCAGGTTGCTTCCAAAGGATCCTAAGCCCGGTCCCACTGCACTGGTGCTCCCGTAAAAGCCTCCAAGTATATAGAGATTGATCAAGGCCATAATACAATAGGCAAAAAGCTGCCCCAATAATGGCATAAGCTTTTTCTTCATACCCTCTTTTATAAGGCTGCCTTCCTTTTTCCTGATAACAATATACTGATCAGCTAAAGCTCCAAGAAGAACTATCCCTGCCATGGGAAGAAAATAGGAATGTATTCCAACTATGACAAAGCCCATTAGCCCCCATAGGACTATGCGGCTTCTTTCTCTGAAATTTTCCTGATAGAGCCAGATATCAAGGGCTGCTATTATGATCCACTGAGCCCCTAAAGCAGTATGGTAAAAGGTTCTTTGAATGACAGGAAAGGAAATTATAAAAAACACCGATCCCAGAAGACAAAGCTGAGGCCTTCCTATAAATCTCATAAGCAGAAGAGACGAAAAGCCCCCCATAAGCATAAAGGAGCACAGGCCAAAAAGTCCGAAATACTGAAACCTTACCGGCAGGATGGCTGAAAAGAACTTAAATATCACTGCCAGAAGGGGAATTGAATCCGTATATATCACCGACATCTTTACGGGATATGACAAAGTTTCGATAAGACCTATGGGAAACTGCCAGCGGCTCTGTCTGAAGTGGCAGAAGCCGATATAGTGCTGTCTCAGATCCATATCCCCTAAAAAGAGCCAGTCATCGTAGAGGGGGTTTATTATTGCAAAGCCGTATATCATAAGAAAGCAGACTGCACCGATAATGCAGCCTGCAATAAAGGTAATAAGGTATTTCTTTCTTTCAAACAATAGCTTTGCCTTCATCAAATACCCCTCTTTAACATTCCATAGCATTGACCCTGTCCCTGCTTAATCCCATTTAACTACCATTAACTCCTCTGTTTCCAAAGCAGTCTTATAAAGCTCCTCTATCCTTTCACAAAGTCTCTCCTCAGACCTTTTTATCACCTTAAGGTTAGGCTTTGTTACAGGATGCTTTGCCACAAAGATCGTACAGCAGTCCTCATAGGGAAGTATGGAGGTTTCAAAGCTGCCTATCTTTTCGGATATCTCCACGATCTCCTGCTTGTCCATGCCTATTAAAGGCCTGTAAACAGGTAAGGTACATACTTCATTTGTCACTGCAAGGGACTGCATGGTCTGACTTGCCACCTGACCTATGCTTTCTCCGGTAATAAGTCCCAGACAGTCTGTCTTTTTTGCAATATCCTCCGCTATCCTCATCATATATCTCCTCATGATTATGGTAAGCTCATCATGGGGACATTTCTCATAAATATAAAGCTGAATATCCGTAAAATTAACAATATGCAGGTATATGGGCCCCGAATACCGGGATATTATCCTGGCAAGGTCCACCACCTTCTGTTTAGCCCTTTCGCTGGTATAGGGAGGAGCGTGAAAATAGACCGCATCTATCTTGACTCCCCTCTTGGATATCATATATCCCGCAACAGGAGAATCTATTCCCCCGGACAATAAAAGCATTCCCTTTCCGTTGGTTCCAACAGGCATTCCCCCCGGTCCCTTTTCCGTTATTGAATAGATATATATCCTCTCTCTTATTTCAATATTGAGCATAATATCCGGATTATGAACATCTACCTTCATTTCAGGATAGGCATCCAGTATCCTGGCTCCCAGCTCAGCATTGATCTCCTGGGAATCCATAGGGTAATTCTTTCTTGCCCTTCTGGCATGAACCTTAAAGCTTTGAGCCTTATCAGGGTAAACCTCATCTATATACTTAAGGACGTCTTTAGAAAGCTCTTCAAAGCCTCTGTCCTCCACATGGACCACGGGACATATACCTGTTATTCCGAAAACCCTTGAAAGATTTCCCACAAGCTCATCATAGTCATAATCCGTAAGACATTCTATATATATCCTGCCCTGGGTCTTTGAAACGGAAAAATCTCCCTCCGATCTCTTTAATGCATATTTTATCTGGTTGATAAGAGCATCCTCAAAAAGGTATCTGTTTTTACCCTTTATGGCTATCTCTGCGTATTTTATTAAAAATGCCGTATATTTCATATATATTCCTTTCGTAAAGCAGGCGGATAAAAGCTCCCTTGCTTACCTGACTTATTTTCTCACAAACCGCCCCAAATAGGGAAGCAGCTCCTTAAGAGCAGCCACTGTGTATTCTATCTCCTCATCGGTATTTTCACTTGAAAAGCTAAATCTTATTGTCCTGTCAAGAAGCTCCTTATTAAGACCTATCGCCTTAAGAGTGGCTGAAAGGGCAGGCTTATTTGAAGCGCAGGCAGAACCCGAAGATACATAGATCCCCCTTTCCTCAAGGGCATGGAGTAAAACCTCCGCCCTTATATCCTTAAAGGATACGCTGAGGATATGAGCTGCCGTTTCTTTTATATTATCCATTTCATCAAAGGGCTCCTTAATGCCGTTTATTGCTGCAACAGCCTCCATATCCTTAAGATTATCAATCAGCTTTTTCTTCAGTTTAAACAAGTATTCCCTTTTTTCATCAAGATCCTTATAGGACAGCTCTGCCGCAAGACCAAGTCCCGCTATTCCCGCCACATTTTCCGTTCCGGATCTGAGTCCCTTCTGCTGGCCTCCGCCAAAAATAACGGGCTTTATTTTTACCTTCTCATCTATATAGAGAAAACCAACTCCCTTAGGTCCAAGTATCTTATGACCGCTTACAGACATCATATCTATACCCGCTCTTTTAGGATATATGGCCTCTTTTCCATAGCCCTGAACCCCATCCACAAAAAAAAGTATCTTATGAGACTTTGACACTAAAAGCTCCCCTATCTCCTTTAAGGGCTCAATGGCACCTATTTCATTGTTGGTATGCATCACAGATACTAAGATGGTATCATCCCTTATTGTTCTGTCTAACTCTTCAAGGTCAATATGCCCGTATTTATCAACGCCTAAATAGCTTACCTCAAAGCCCTGATCCTCCAAAAATTTCATAGGCTCAAGAACAGCGGCATGCTCTATCCTTGTTGTTATAAGATGCATCCCTGCCCTTTTATTGGCCATGGCAGAGCCTATTATTGCCAGATTATCCGACTCGGTCCCCCCTGAGGTAAAGACTATTTCCTTATCCTTTACCTTAAGGGTTTTTGCTATGGAGGCCTTAGCCTGCCTTATATATTTCTCTGCTTCAAGGCCCTTGTTATGGAGACTTGAAGGATTTCCGTAATCCTCCCCCATAACCCTGACCATAAGCTCTATAACCTCTCTTCTGCATCTTGTAGTGGCAGAATTATCCAGATATGCTTCCATCTCTACTTACTACTCCTCCATAAGGTAAACAAACCAGGATAGTATAGTCATTCCTGCTGTTTCCGTTCTTAATATCCTCTTTCCAAGGGTTATCTCTTCAAAACCATAGCTCTTTGACAACTCTGCTTCCTTATCGTCAAATCCACCTTCAGGTCCTATGAAAACAGCAATAGAGGAGTTTTTATCAATTCCTTCAAGCCTGCTTCTGGTTTCCCTAAAGCTCTTGTTATCATGAAGCTCATAGGGCAGGAGTCTTACCTTTATGGACTCTGCTTCGCAATATTCCAAAGCCTCCTTAAAGGTCATTATATCCCTTACCCTTGGGATAACAGCCCTTTTTGACTGCTTGGCCGCCGCTTCGGAAATGGAATTATACCTTAAGACCTTGCTATCCTTCTTCCTGCCCTCAAGCTTGACCACAGATCTTTTCATGCTTACGGGAATTATCTCATATACCCCAAGCTCTACTGCTTTTTGTATGATAAATTCCATTTTGTCTGACTTTGGAAGGCCCTGAAAAAGGTATATCCGACAGGGCAGCTCCAGCTTATCCTCCTTAATAAATCTTAGCTTAAGCCTTACCCTTTTATCTTCAAAGGATGCTATCTCACAGCGGTATTCCTCTTCTCTTCCCTCCACCATGACCGAAAGCTCTTCTCCCTCCTTAAGCCTCAGGACATTCTTTATGTGATTATGGTCTTTTCCGTCAATATAGATCTCTTTACCCTCTATATGGCTACTGTCAACGAAAAACCTGTACATTATAAGGCCCTCGATACTATGCAGACCCATTCGCCCTCACGGTATATCTCCATTACCTTAAAGCCTGCTTCCTTAAGCACCTCAAGCATCATAGCCTCCTTATCGTCTATGATACCTGAAACAATATATATTCCATCCTTCTTTATATGCCTTACAACCTCAGGGGTCAGCTCCTTTAAAACCTCAGCCAGAATATTGGCAACAACCACATCATATTTGTCAAAGCCTGCTTCTTCCTGGATCTCCTCATTATCTATTATATTACCGATTATCAGCTCGAAACCGGCATCTCCAAGGCCGTTGGCTTCCATATTATTTTTTACCGCCTCTATGGCGCATACATCAAGATCTGTGCCAACTGCCTCCTTTGCCCCGAACTTATAAGCCATTACGGAAAGGATACCGCTTCCGGTGCCTATGTCCAAAAGCCTGTCCCCTTCCTTAATATATTTCTTCAAGGCTAAGATGCAAAGCTTTGTAGTCTCATGCTTACCGGTTCCAAAGGCAGTCCCCGGATCCACATGAATCACCATGGAAGCCTCCCTTGTATCTGCAGGCTCTTCCCATGAGGGTATAAAAAGCATATCACCTATATAAAACTGGTGAAAATACTGCTTCCAGTTATTCAGATAGTCCTCATCTGCCAGCTCCTTTACGGATATGCTGCCTTCCCCTATATCCACATAGCTTTTCATGGAATTAAGTTCATTTCTGATCTCCTCAAGGATGATCTCATTATCCTTGGAGGCATCCAGATAGAAGCTCAAATATGCGATCCCGTCATCCTCCTCATACTCCGGAGGGATATCCACAAACATTTCGGCCTTGTCCCTTTCGGAAAGGGGCTGCTTATCCTCTATTTCTACCCCTATGACTCCTATATCATCAAGAGCCGAAGAGATTATATCCTCCGCTTCAACTGTGCTTTTTATTGTATATCTGTTATATTTCACCTTTTCTCCTTTTTATATCCTCTTACTGTAACAATAAAGGCCCTTTTCTTTTTTACTGTCAGGTCAACCTCGCAAATTTCTTCGCAATTTGCTCGTTATAAATCAGATTGCTTCGCAATCCCGCAGGTACCGGGCTTGAACCCGGCACCTGCGAAAAGCTTCTCCCACCACCTGAAGGTGGTGGGTTATCTTTTTGATTT
>JAILBX010000014.1 GCA_024680675.1 Lachnospiraceae bacterium
GAAAAATAACAGAGCTTGATTTTTAATATCTAATCCCTTAACATGGCTGAATAATATATAAGCCTGTGGTATAATGTAAGTATTGTTGGGGGAAAGCATGGGCCTGTTTATAATTTTTGATAGGTTAATATAGGATGAAGGTACTGCCTTAAGGGGTGGTTCCTTTTTGTGTTCTTATTTAGGGCTCAGTTTTTTTATCAGAAGGAATAATGAGGAATTTTTTGCAGCGATGGCAAAAGGAGGTAAAAAATGGCAACGGGAAGGATAAGATTTTACTCAATGGCACAGGCAGGGCAGGTTGATATCACATTCGTTATACCCAATGATGTGTCAGATATTATGAAAGAAGGAAATAAAAACTATGACAGGAGCATGAAGACCCTTTATCTTCTCCATGGTTTTTCCGGAAATGACTGCGACTGGGAGTATAACGGAATTGCAGAGGATATAGCTTTTGAATATAATATGGCAGTTATTATGATAACTGCGGGAAATAATTTTTATCTGGACAGAAAGGCAACGGGATGCCAATTTGGTACATATGCAGGGGAAGAGGCGGTGGAATATACAAGAAAGCTCTTTGGACTTTCTGATAAAAGGGAGGATACCTTTATAGCCGGCCTGTCTATGGGTGGATTTGGCGCCTTGCATACAGCTCTTGCTTATCCTGAAACCTTCGGTGGAGTCATTGCACTGTCTTCAGCTTTGATCATCCATAAAATAGCCAAAATGAAGGAAGGAGAATACGATGATATAGCAAATTATGAGTATTATAAAGAGGTTTTTGGTGATCTTTCAAAGGTGGAAGAGTCCGATGCAAATCCCGAGCTCCTCTATAATAAGCTGAAAGCTTCCGGCGAGGAGATCCCTCCGATCTATATGGCTGTGGGAACCGAGGATTTTTTGTATGACAATAATCAGGAGATGAAGGAATTTCTTGAAAAGAATGAGGCAGACTTTAAGTATGAAGAAGGCCCCGGCATACATGACTGGAAGTTTTGGAATAAATATATAACAAGAGGTATTGATTGGATACTTGATAAAAATAATTAAGAATAGTAAAATCATACATGTTGTGGTATCCGGATCATAGTTATATCCGGCAGGATGTTTTTAGGATCAGCGAAGATAGTGATCCTGAAGTTATAAAGCTTGAGAGTAATGGAAAGATAACTGCTCTTAAGGCCGGTGAAGCTTATGTATATAGTGAGACCGGAGGAGTAGAGAATGGCTATCATATTATCGTAAGTGAATAATATGACTCTTAAAAAAACAAGCAATATAAGAGAAATGATAAGGGCTGCAGTCAGACAGATGAACTGCAGCCTTTTTGCGGCTTTAAGGATTTAGGGTTTGCCTAAGGGAAAGGGATATGTTGACTGATAATTGTTCAAGTGATAAAATTTCAGTATTCGTAAGCTTATTTTTGGAATTTAAGTTTTATTATTGAATGAGATAAATATGACACTGATCAAAAAAATCACCAGGGTAAATCTAAAAGCAAAGTTAATCTGCAGCGCAATAATCATATTTTTATTTCTTATAGTATGCGCCATCTCTTTTAAGCTTCAAACTAAAACCTATCAATATTCCTTTGAGCTTAAGGATATGGAGTTAAAAAGCTCGGATTATGATCCCATGACAGGTCATATAAGCTCTGAAGCGGTTTCTGATGATTTTATCGCGGGAACCAATGCTTTTTCACTTCCTCCCGGAGGCTATGTTCTTTCCATAAGCTATTTATCAGATATAAATACAGAGCTTTTGGTACAGGCGAATAATGACTGTGTTTTCAGTGTGCTCCTTCCTGCCAGCTATGGAGAAGTAATGACAGTAACTGACTCTGTTAATCTTGTTCTTCCAAAAGGCACCGACAGAGGAAGGATCAAGCTGTATAAAAAAGAAGGAGGATATATAGAGCTTCATGATATAACAATAAGCTCTGATCATCATATCTACAGGGACTATTATCTTATAATAGCCTTTGCAGGTCTTATTGCCATGGCACTTATTATAATCACCTTTTTATATGACAGTTTAAAGCTGACTTCCATAACCTGGCCATACATAGTGGCTTTTCTTGTGGTTATGCTTATTGTAAACATTCCTTATATCACATCGGGAACATATTTTGAGATAGATACCCAGGGTCATATGAAGCGTATAGAGGGTCTTTATCAGGGACTTGTAGATGGTCAGATACCTGTTTTAATAGGCCCCAACTATGCAAATGAATATGGAGAGCTTATGGTACTTCAGCCTAATCTCTTCCTTTATATTCCGGCTATTTTAAGGTATTTTAATGTTTCTATACCAACAGCCTATAATGTATATATGATATTGGTAAATAT
>JAILBX010000025.1 GCA_024680675.1 Lachnospiraceae bacterium
TTCAGAGGGTATAGCCAATTCGGGCGGAGTGGATATGTTCCTGTCATCTCTTGAAATGTTTTATGATTCCATAAAGGACAATAGTGAAGAAATTAAAAATGCATATATTAATGAGGATATCAGACTATTTACCATAAAGGTACATTCTCTGAAGAGCTCCGCAAGGATAATAGGCGCTTCTGATCTTTCAGATAAGGCCTTTAAGCTGGAAGAAGCAGGTAATAAGGAAGATCGGGAGTTTATTGTTAATAATACAGGAGACTTTTTAGAAGAATATCTTTCCTTTGAGGAAAAGCTTAAGGCAATCAAGAAGGAAGATGGAAAGGATGACAGAGCAGAAATTCCAAGGAGCGAGCTTAGTGATGCCTATGAAGCCATAAAGGAACTGGTACCGCAAATGGATTATGATTCACTTGAAATGGTGGTGGGAGAACTTATGGAATACAGGCTGCCCGGGGAGGATGAGGAAAAGATCAGAGAGTTTTCAAAGAAGCTAAAGGCCTTTGACTGGGATGCTATGCAGGAAATGGCAGATACTTTTTGACAGATAGTAAGGTTTGAAAAAAGGGGAAGAATATGTCGGAAGAAAGGATATTGGTAGTAGCTGAAAAAGAGTCTTTTATTGTAAGAGCCCTTATTAAAAAAATGAGGGATTCGGGTATCAATTCAGAATTTGTTCCATGGAATATCTCAGATATAAATAAAGCCATGGACCACACCTTGCTGGTAACGGTTTATATGGGAGAGGGTAGCAGGATACAGTCCGATGTGCTTCATTTTTTGACAGATAAAATGTCAGATGAAGGAGCCCTTATGATGGCCGTGGGAAGTGAAGATGATATTAAATTTATAGAAAGCAAGGTTCCAAAGGAGTCACTGTATAAGTCATATATACGCCCCCTTGATAATGAAGCCTTTGTAAATACTGCAAAGGATTTATATGACAGACTCTGTGCCGGAGAATTCAGAAAGAGCATATTGATCGTTGATGATGATCCAAGCTATCTTTCTCTGGTAAGGGAATGGCTTAAGGGCAGCTATAAGGTGTCAATGGTGACCTCAGGTCTTCAGGCTTTAAAGTGGCTTGGAAAAAACAAGGCAGATCTTATACTTTTGGATCATGAAATGCCGGTAACCACAGGACCGCAGGTCCTTGAAATGTTAAGAAGTGATGAGGAGACAAAGTCCATACCGGTTATTTTCCTGACAGGGAAAAGCGATAAAAAAAGTGTAATGGAGGTTGTGGCCCTTAAGCCGGAGGGTTATTTTTTAAAAACGATAATGAGGGAGGAATTGCTTGAAAATCTTAGAAAGTTCTTCCTGAAAGGAAAATAATAAAGGGTAATATCATATGGTTAAGCTATTTCTTGTTGAAGATGAGATCGTCATGAGAGACGGTATAAAAAGACATATAAATTGGAAAAAGGAAGATATAGAATTTGTGGGGGAGGCAAGCGACGGAGAGCTTGCCTATCCAATGATCCTGGATCTTAAACCGGACATTCTTATAACAGATATAAAAATGCCCTTTATGGACGGACTTGAGCTTTCAAGTCTTGTTAAAAAGGAGCTTCCGGGAATACATATTATAATACTCAGCGGATATGATGAGTTTTCCTACGCTCAGCAGGCAGTTTCAATAGGAGTTACCCAGTATCTTTTAAAACCTATTACACCCAAAAAGCTTTTAGAGTCTATTAAAGAGGTTCAGGAAAAGATTGAGGAGGAGAGGATCCAGGCTTCTGAAGCCGATTGGTCACTGGAGGAGACAAAGGAAAAAAATGATATTGCAAAAACAAAGCTCATTGATGCGATAGTCATGAATTCCCTGTCTATGTCAGAGATCCTTGAACAGGGAAAAAATATTGATATAAATCTTACTGCAAGGTTTTACAGGATAGTTCTTTTACAGATCAACATAAAGGGGGAGCAGGGGGACGCCTTTTCCGAAACAAGAAACGATTTTATCGATAAGCTTATAATAATACTTGATAAGCAGAATGCCTCCTGGCATATGGTTGACAGGGGTATGGACGGCTTCCTTTTTCTGGTGCTGGGGAATGAGGAAGAATCTATCTTAAAGGAGCTTGATGAGGGAATAAATGAGATCGTTGAGATAATTAAGGAAACGCCCAATATGGACTATTTTATAGGGGTGGGTCCCATCGTCAACAGACTCAGTGAAGTAAGAAATACCTATTTTGGGGCAACAAAAGCCCTTTCCCACAGATTTATGACAGGCTCCGATCATATAGTTTATTCCAACGGCAGCGGCAATAGTGGATCCAAAGATAAGGACAGGGAAGCAGAGGGGCAGGGCCTTGAGAAGGTCTCCTTTGATGCCTTTATTTCAGGTGATACATCCCATAAGGCCATTGAAACCTTTGTAAAAACAGGCTCCTATGATGAGATCGATCCTTTTATAGACGAGGTTTTTGAAAGGGTTGGTGAGGTTAATCTTAACTCCCTGGTATTTATGAATTATATTATCATGGACTGCTATTTTATACTGGCAAAATTTGTTAATCAGATAGGAGGGGATAATTCCGAGATCGAGAGTAAGATAGGAGATATAAACAGTCTCCTTTCCGATCTGAAGGACTGGAGACAGGCCTCTGATTATCTGAAGGAATACCTGAAATGCACAGTAAACTTAAGAGACGGAAAGACTGCAAAAAAATACGGAAAGGTGCTTCAGAAGGCAATAAGCTATATAGATGAAAATTATATGAGAGAGGATATTTCTCTTAATACCGTGGCTGCTCAGGCCAATATATCACCTAATCATTTTTCGGCTATCTTTTCTCAGGAAATGGGAATAACCTTTATTGAATACCTGATCAAAAAAAGGATCGACAAGGCCTGTGAGCTCCTTATGACGACAGATATGAAAAGCTCTGAGGTGGCTTATAAAGTGGGATATAAAGATCCCCATTACTTCAGCTATACATTTAAGAAAACAGTGGGAATGACCACTAAGGAATACAGGGCACGGGGAAGAAATGCTGAAAAGGATCAATGAGTTTTCAAAAAGAATACTGACAAGGATCAGGCTAAGATCTTTACTTATGATGCTGAGTATGGTTTTCTTCATACCTATGATCATAATAATGGGCTTCCTTCTCTATAATCTTAATCAGTTTTTTCTAAGCTATGGTAAGATCGTTCAGAGTATAACCTGTGCAAATAACTATAATATTACCTTTAAAGAAGAGATAGATTCAACGGTCTATCAGATGATAGCCAGATCGATGAATAAGTATGAGGTTGAAGTAAACCTTGACATGAAAAACCCGGATAGCCTTATAGATGAGGCAAAGGCCACCTTTACTGCTTTAAAGGAAGCACCCACAACAGATGAGGCCCTGGGACGCCTTGACAGTATAAGCAAGCTTTTGGACACGCTGAAGGAAAGAGTTGATGAAATCGATGCAACTGTAAAAAAAACAGGCTACTATGATGAAAATATGAGCAGGCTGGATACTGATATCCGTATAATAACAGAGCTTATCCAGGAAAGGATAACAGAGTACATTTACTATGAATCTGTTAATATGGAGAAGGTGCTTTCCAAGATGGAGGAAAGAAAAGATCTCCTTATAAGATCAGTCTTTATAGCAGCCCTTATCCTTTTGGTCATATCAGGCTTTACAGCCCTTACCATCACGGAAAGCATCACAAAACCCATAAATGAGCTTTGTGATGTGGCCGGAAAGGTGGGAAAGGGTGACTTTGAGGTCAGAGCCGATAACCGTGAAAGTAATCCGGAGATAAGACAGCTTTCGGACAGCTTTAACAGTATGATAGAACAGATCGGAAAGCTGGTGGAGAACATAAAAGCGGAACAGATCAATTCAAGAAATCTTGAACTCAGGCTCTTACAGGCTCAGATAAATCCCCATTTTTTTTATAACACCCTGGATAATATAGTCTGGCTTTCAGAGGATGACAGAAAAGAGGATGTTGCGGCTATTGTTACAGCCTTATCCCAGTTTTTCAGAACAACTCTTTCGGGGGGCAGGTATTTTATCAGACTTGAAGAGGAAATAGCCCATATTGAAGCTTATTTAAAGATCCAGTCCTTTAGATACAGGGATATACTTTCCTATAAGATAGATATAGCTAAAGAGCTTAAGGACTTTGAGATAATAAAGATGACCTTACAGCCCCTTGTGGAAAACGCACTTTACCACGGAATAAAATATAAGAGGGGAATGGGCCTTATAAGGATAGGTGCTATGGATATGGGGGATAATCTGCTTATCTTTGTGGAGGATGACGGTATCGGTATAAGGAAAGAGGAGCTGCTTGAGCTGCATAGGATAATAAAAGGGGATGAGAAACCAAGTCAAGATAATAAGGGCTTTGGAATGTCAAATGTGGCAGAGAGATTAAGACTTAATTATGGTAGAAATTATGGGATAAAAATAGAGAGTACTTATGGAAAAGGTACAAAAGTTGAGGTACTTATTCCCAAAATAATATATAAGGATGAAAATAATGAACAAAATTGATAAGATATCATAATTTATTCATACTTTGTTCATTTTTTTGATAAAAATAAGAACTTTTAAGATAAATAACTCTATGGTTTTGTGAAAATTGTCGGTATAAAATACAAAATGTAAATAGATTTTTGACATATTTTATGTCGGAACAAAACAGGAGGAAAATAATATGAAAAAGAAATTACTTAGTTTAGTACTTTCAGCTGTTATGGTAGCAGGACTTGTAGCAGGCTGTGGTTCATCAGCCAGCCAGACAACCGAGCCCGCAGCAGAACCTACAGAGGCAGCAGCAACAGAGGCTGCAGCAGAGCCTACAGAAGAAGTAGCAGACGTTGAGGCAGCAGAAGCAGAGATAGCAAAGGAAGCTGCTGATGCAGTAGCTGACGGAGAGACAATAACAATCGGTTTTGCACAGGTTGGACATGAGTCAGATTGGCGTACAGCTTCAACAAAGTCTTGTCAGGACGTTTTCTCAGCAGATAACGGATATGATCTTACATTCGTAGATTGTGATAATGATTCAGCTGCTCAGCTTGAGGCAGTTCGTGGATTCATTGAGCAGGGTCTTGACTACATCATCATCGATCCTATCGTTTCAACAGGTTGGGATACAGTTCTTACAGAGTGTGAAGATGCAGGAATCCCTGTAATCGTTATTGACCGTACAATTGATGATTCTGACAAGTATGCAGCTTGGGTAGGATCTAACTTTAAGACAGAAGGTCTTGCAGCAGGTGAGTGGCTTAAGGCTTACGCTGAGAAGAACGGAATCAAGGAGATCAACGCTCTTGTTATTTCAGGAACTACAGGTGCTTCAGCTCAGATCGGTCGTTCAGATGGATTCAAGGAGATAGCTGACAGAGAAGGTTGGACAATCCTTGATGAGCAGACAGGTGACTTCACAGAGGAAGGCGGACAGCAGGTTATGGAGTCATACTGTAAGTCATATGACGGCAAGTTCAATGTAGTTGTTTGCCAGAACGATAACGAAGCTTTTGGTGCTATGACAGCTATGGACAATGCAGGTGTTAAGTATGGCCCTGGAAATGATGTTATCCTTATTTCCTTCGATGCTTGTACAGCAGGTCTTGAGGATGTTAAGGCAGGAAAGATCACAGCTGATTTTGAGTGTAACCCTCTTGCAGCTCCTTTCGTAGAGGAAGTTATCGCTCAGCTTGCAGCAGGTGAAGAACCTGAGAAGGAAGTATATATGGAAGAGCATTGGTATGCACTTCCCGATGCTATAGTAGACTTCTCAATCGATGGAGAGGCTCAGACTATGACAGAAGTTACTGATGATGTAATTGCAGCTCAGTATTAATCAAGGTTAAGGTATTACAGAAATATAAGGTAAGAACCTTGGGAGGCTCCGGATATCCCGGAGCCTCTTTTTTAAAAGAAAAAACCGGAGAAGGGTATCTATGAAAGGAGACAGACTATGGATCAGGACGTTGTTTTAACTGCCCGAGGGATCACCATGACATTTCCCGGGGTAAAGGCTTTAAGCAACGTGGACTTTACCTTACGCAAGGGGGAAATTCATGCACTTATGGGAGAAAACGGTGCAGGAAAGTCTACGTTAATTAAATGTCTCACCGGTATTAATGATTATGAGGCCGGAGAAATGCATATTGCAGGAATAGAAGGTCCTGTAAAGAATCATTCAACAAGAGATGCACAGAATGTGGGTATTTCAACAGTTTATCAGGAGGTTAATCTTTGCCCCAATCTTTCAGTGGCAGAGAATCTGTTCATAGGAAGAGAGCCTATGACAAAATTTGGTACTATCGATCGTAAATCATATAATAAGAGATCCCAGAAGATAATGGACGATCTGGGAATTTCAGTTGATGTAACACAAAATCTTGAAAATTATTCCCTTGCTATTCAGCAGATGGTTGCCATTGCAAGGGCTGTAGATATGGACTGTAAGGTCCTGATATTAGATGAGCCTACCTCATCCCTGGATGAAGAGGAGGTTGAGAAGCTTTTCAAAGTAATGAGGATGCTTAAGGAAAAGGGGGTAGGTATCATTTTTGTAACCCATTTCCTTGAACAGGTATACGCCGTATGTGATAAGATAACGGTTTTAAGAAATGGTAACTTTGTAGGTGAGTTTACTGTTGAAGAGCTTCCAAGGGTAAAGCTTGTAGCGGCAATGATGGGTAAGGATTTAGATGATCTTGCCGAGATCAAGGGAGAGTCCGTAGACTATTCCAAATCAGAGATGGAGATTTCCGCAAAGGGTCTGGCACATGTGGGAACAGTAAAGCCCTTTGATCTTGATATCCATAAGGGAGAGGTTATCGGCGTAGGAGGACTGCTGGGTTCGGGAAGAAGTGAGCTGGCACGTTCTATATACGGAGCCGACAGGGCCAATACAGGTACTTTAAAGGTTAAGGACAAGGAGGTTAAGATCAGCCAGCCTATAGATGCAATGAATCTTGGTATGGGAATGCTGCCCGACGACAGAAAAGCAGAGGGCATAATAGGGGATCTTACTGTAAGAGAGAATATCATACTTGCTCTTCAGGCCAAGAACGGAATGTTTAAACGTCTGCCAAAGGCTAAGCAGGATGAGATAGCAGACAGATACATTGATCTTCTGTCCATTAAAACAGCCAGCAAGGAAACTCTTATCAAGCAGCTTTCCGGAGGCAATCAGCAGAAGTGTATACTTGCCAGATGGCTGGCTACAAATCCTGATTTCCTTATATTGGATGAGCCTACAAGAGGAATCGACGTGGGTACAAAGACCGAGATCCAGAAGCTGATATTAAAGCTGGCAGGAGAGGGAAAGACTGTAATGTTTATTTCTTCGGAAATAGCCGAAATGGTCAGAACTTGTAACAGAATGGTCATAATGAGAGATGGCGAAAAGGTAAATGAGCTCGATGGTGACCTGACTGAGGAAAGAGTTATGAAAGCAATTGCAGGAGGTGAAGAATAGAATGAATACGGATAGAAAAAAAGCTCATTTTTTGACAAAAGTAAAAAATTGGCCCCTGCTTCTTCCGGTGGTCAGTCTTATCCTTGTTATGGCTGTAAACATAGTTCATGATGCGGCAACGGGAGTTAATCCCTTATCCTTCTTTATCATATCTCTTAATGAGACCACCAGTAACGGAACTATACTTTACGGCAGAATAATCGATATATTGAATCGAGGCAGTGAGGTGGCTATACTTGCTCTTGGAATGACCCTTGTGGTTTCCTCTTCTGCAGGAACTGATATTTCAGTCGGCTCTGTCATGAGTCTTTCAGCCTCATTTTGCTGTATGCTTTTAGCCGGTTACGGGGTTTCCTCCACAAATGAACTTGCAGTTCCTTTGGTAGTGGGAGTGCTTGCAGCTCTTTTTATGGGAGCCCTTTGCGGAGCCTTTAACGGGACACTTGTTGCCTATCTTGGGATACAGCCTATGGTTGCGACCCTGATATTATTCTCGGCGGCAAGAGCCATAGGGCTGCTCTTATGTAACGATCTTATTGTTTATGTAAGAAATGATTCCTACGGATATTTCGGAGGCTTTACAGGCCCCATTCCGACTCCCATAATAATAGCGGCAATATGTATAGCCATAGTTGCCATTACCTTAAACAAAACCTCAATGGGTATGTATATCCAGTCGGTAGGTATCAATTCAAAGGCCAGCAGGATAGCGGGACTTAATTCAAAGAGGATCATTTTTCTTACCTACCTTATCTGCGGTCTCTTTGCAGGAGTTGCAGGTCTTGTAAACTCTTCAAGGATCACCTCTGCAGATTCAAATAATATCGGACTCTATTACGAGATGGATGCCATATTGGCGGTTGCTCTGGGAGGTAACAGTCTTGGAGGCGGTAAGTTTAATCTGGCAGGATCCATAATCGGAGCTTATACTATTCAGGCTATAACAACAACCCTTTACGCTTTGGGAGTTTCAACCGATCAGGCACCGGTTTTCAAAGCGATCATCGTTATAATCATAGTTGCCATACAGGCACCTCCAATTAAGGCTTACTTTAGGAAAAAATCATTGGAAAAGGGGGTTGCTAAGGCATGAAAACAAGAAAGATGAACTCTAACACCGTACTGCTTCTTATAACCATTGCACTTTTCTTTGTGCTTTATGGCGGTGGATGTATAGCATACAGTGGTAAAGGCTTTACCCATTTACAGACCTTCTTAAATATTCTTATCACGAATGCCGGTCTGATATGCGTGGCCTGCGGACTGACGGTAGTAATGCTTACGGCGGGAATAGATATTTCGGTCGGTTCACTGGTGGCTATGGACTGTATGATGCTGGCAGTTGGTATGGAAAAGGGCATAGGCGCAGTACCTATGTGTATTCTTATAATCGTTACAGGAGTTGTTTTTGGCCTGGTACAGGGATTCCTTATAGGCTATCTGAATATACAGCCCTTTATAGTAACAATGGCCGGTATGTTCTTTGGAAGAGGAATGACAGCAGTCATATGTTCAAAACAGGTTGCTATAACAGAAGCAATGAACTCTACCTTTTATTCCTGGGCCAATGCAAAGATCGTTCTTCCCTTTGGAGGTTATATGAACAATAAAGGTAAGTATATGGCGCCCTTTTTAAGGGTTGAGGTAGTTATAGCTCTTATAGTTCTTTTACTTACCTTCCTTATGCTCAGATACACTAAATTCGGCCGTGCTCTTTATGCGATCGGAGGAAGTGAGTCATCGGCGGTAATGATGGGACTTAATGTAAAAAGAACAAAAATGATGGCTTATGTGCTTTCTTCGGTTCTGACCTCAATTGGAGGAATCTGCTTCTGTCTGAATACCATGAGCGGTTCCGTTCAGCAGGCCTTGGGCTTTGAAATGGATGCCATTTCCTCAGCGGTTATCGGTGGTACTCTTTTAACAGGTGGAGTGGGTAATGTTATCGGTACCTTCTTTGGTGTCCTTATTAACGGAACAATATCATCCATAGTTAAGACTAACGGTAAGCTGGCAAGCTCCTGGCCTAACATTCTGACAGCGGCTTTATTGTTCCTCTTTATCGTTATTCAGAGTATTTTTGCTGCAGTAAGAGCAAAGAAAAAATAATATTTTTATTTAGATAACAGGTGGGGCTTCTATGGGGAAAAGGATAAAGGGCTTAAGGTATATATTTTCTTTTATATTATGTCTTGCATTAACTGCCTGCTCCCAAAACATCGGTTCTGATGCAATAAAGACAGTTGATACAAAGGGAGAAGAGAGTTTTAAGAGAATATCGGAGGAAAATGCTGACGAAAGGATAGTAAAAAATTCCGGGAGAGAGCTTACTATAGGCTTTTCACAGGTGGGAGAGGAGTCCGATTGGAGACTGGCTTCCATAAGGTCGGTAAAGGAGGCCTTTTCCAATAAAAACGGCTACAACCTTATTTATGATAATGCCCAGCAGAAGCAGGAAAACCAGATAAAGGCTGTAAGGGAATTTATTGATCAAAATGTTGATTATATCATAATAGATCCCATAACAGAGCTGGGTTGGGAAAACACTCTTAAGGAAGCCAGGGAGGCCCAGATACCTGTTGTAATAGTGGACAGAAATGTCCGGGTTACGGAAGAGGGTCTCTTAAAGGCCTGGATAGGATCGGATTTTAAGCTGGAGGGTGATAAGGCCTGTGCGTGGCTTAAGAGCTTTCTTGATAACAATAAGCTGATAGGAAGGATGAACATTGCACATATTCAGGGTACAATAGATTCTTCCGCCCAGCTTGGCAGAACGGCTGCTTTGGATGAAGCCCTCTCAAAGTATAATAACTGGAGACTTATAGCAAGGGATAGCGGAGACTTTACTCAGGCCAAGGGTAAAGAGATCATGAAAAAGTTTCTGAGCCGATGGGGATCAGAGATAAATATTGTTTTTTGCGAAAATGACAATGAGGCATTTGGAGCGATCGAGGCTATTGAAGAATACGGGAGAAAAGTCGGAAAGGATATCAGAAAGGGAGAAATTCTGGTGATATCCTTTGATTCCACAAGGATAGGCTTAAAGAAGACCCTGGAGGGTAAAATAGCCCTGAATGTGGAGTGTAATCCGGATTACGGTCCAAGTCTTACCCAAATTGTTATGGATATTGAGGAAGGCAAGACAGTATCCAAGGATCTGTATCTTGAGGAAAATCTTTTTTCAACAGTAGACTCCATAAAGGATGTAAGGTTAGAATCAAAGACCTATCCTGTGACAATAGTTACTAAAGAGCTTATAGAATCGCGAAATTATTGATAAAAAATTTTATCTTAAATTATTTTTAAATTTTCTATTGACAAATCTTAGATACATAGTGTAGACTCATTCAAGTAAGACAAAGGCGTCTTGGAGACAATCTCCGAGACGCCTTTTTTTTAATTCTAAAGCGGTAAACGGAGGTAAAGCAGAATGTGTTCGATCATTGGTTATTGTGGCGAAGGTGCAGCTGCAGAAGAGATAGCAGAAGCACTTTCGAAAACTGATTCAAGAGGTCCGGATGCCAGTCGTATTCTTGATACCGGCAAAGGATGGCTTGGATTTAACAGGTTATCTATTATGGGTTTAACAGAAGAGGGGATGCAGCCCTTTATGTACGGCAATAATAATACCTTAGCCTACAATGATCAAAAGGATAATGAAAAGCTTTATAAATTGCCAAAGGATTGTGAGACAGCCATTGTATGTAACGGTGAGATATATGGATTCAGAAAATTAAAAAAAGATCTGTCCCAAAAAGGATACAGTTTTATAAGCGATTCGGATTGTGAGATCCTTCCGGCTCTTTACAGGGAATACGGAACGGATATGTTTGAAAAGCTGGATGCCGAGTATGCACTGGTTATCTATGACAGGATAAATGATTCCTATATAGCAGCAAGAGATCCCATTGGTATCAGGCCCCTGTATTACGGCATAAGCAGTAAAGGAGTTTATTGTTTTGCTTCAGAGCCTAAAAACCTTTTAAAGCTGGTGGGTAAGATATATCCCTTCCCTCCCGGACATTATTTTAAGGACAATAAATTCATAAAATACAGAGATATGTCAGAGGTTTCAAAGGTAATAGAGGATGATCTTGAAAAGGTATGTGAAAATATCCACGATCTGCTGGTTAAGGGAGTTGAAAAAAGACTTGATTCCGATACACCCGTAGGCTTCCTGCTTTCGGGAGGACTTGATTCCTCTTTGGTATGCGGTATCGCATCAAAGATGACTGATAAAGCGCTTAAGACCTATGCCATAGGAATGGATGTGGATGCCATTGATCTTAAATACGCCAAGGAGGTTGCAGAATATATAGGGTCTGAGCACCATGAGGTGATAATAAGCAGGGAGGATGTTATTAAGGCTCTTCCCTTAGTCATAAAGGCTCTTGGAAGCTATGACATAACAACAATACGAGCTTCCATAGGAATGTATCTGGTCTGTAAGGCAATACATGAAGAATCCGATATCAGAGTCATAATGACAGGAGAGATATCAGATGAGATCTTCGGATACAAATATACGGATTTTGCTCCAAATCCTGAGGAATTTCAGAAGGAAGCAAAAAAGAGGATAAAAGAAATACATATGTATGATGTATTAAGGGCTGACCGTTGTATCAGCGTAAATTCTCTGGAGGCAAGGGTGCCCTTTGGTGATCTGGATTTTGTGGATTATTGTATGGCTATAGATCCTGCAAAAAAAATGAATAAATACGGTAAGGGCAAGTACCTTTTGAGGCATGCCTTTGAAAAAGACAAGCTGATACCCGACTCCATATTATGGAGAGAAAAGGCTGCATTTTCAGATGCTGTGGGACATTCCCTTAAGGATGACCTGGCAGAATATGCAGAGGAAAGATATTCAGATGAGGAATTTTTAAAGGGTGTGGAAAAATATGAGCATGCAAAGCCCTTTACAAAGGAATCACTTTTATACAGAGATATATTTGAAGAGTTTTATCCCGGACAGTCAGAAATGGTAAAGGACTTCTGGATGCCCAATAAAAACTGGGAAGGCTGCAATGTTAACGATCCTTCGGCAAGGGTATTGTCAAACTATGGAGACAGCGGCTGCTGACAGTAGTATGAAGTACAGCAGGATTAAAATAAATACAAGGTAAATTTGTGCCATAAAAAATAAAGCATAAAGGAGAGGAATAGCAATGAGAAGAGAAAAGCTACCGGACATTTTTGGTTCAATGGTATTTGATGACAGAGTTATGAGATCAAGACTTTCTGAAAAGGTCTATAAGTCCCTTAAGAAAACGATCGATGAGAATGCAAAGCTTGATGAGGATGTTGCAAATGCTGTTGCAGAGGAGATGAGAGAATGGGCATTGGAAAAGGGTGCTACACATTTTACTCATTGGTTTCAGCCTCTTACAGGCGTAACGGCTGAAAAGCACGACAGTTTTATCACACCATCTCCTGATGGCGGAGTGATAATGGAGTTTTCGGGAAAGGAGCTGATAAAGGGAGAGCCCGATGCCTCATCCTTTCCTTCGGGAGGCTTAAGAGCCACCTTTGAGGCCAGAGGTTATACAGCCTGGGATCCTACCTCCTATGCCTTTATAAAGGATCATACACTCTGTATTCCAACTGCCTTCTGTTCTTATTCGGGAGATGCTCTTGATAAAAAAACTCCCCTCTTAAGATCTATGCAGGCTCTTGATCGTCAGGCAAAAAGAATATTAAAGCTCTTTAAGGTTGATGCCAAATACGTAAGGACCAGTGTGGGACCTGAGCAGGAATACTTTCTTATAGACAGTGAAATGTATGAAAAAAGACCGGATCTTATCTATACGGGAAGAACCTTATTCGGGGCTATGCCGCCTAAGGGCCAGGAACTTGATGACCACTACTTTGGTGTTATAAAGCCAAGGGTTACAGCCTTTATGGAGGATCTGAATAATGAGCTGTGGAAGCTTGGTATCCTTGCAAAAACAGAGCATAATGAGGTTGCTCCCGCTCAGCATGAGCTGGCTCCCATATATTCAACAACAAATGTGGCAACAGATAATAACCAGCTTACTATGGAGATAATGCAGAAGGTGGCAAGAAAGCATGGAATGGTATGCCTGCTCCATGAAAAGCCCTTTGCCGGTGTGAACGGATCAGGAAAGCATAACAACTGGTCTATGGCAACGGATAGCGGAATGAACCTTCTTTCACCGGGAGAAACACCTTATGAGAATGCCCAGTTCCTTTTGTTCCTAAGCGCAGTAATTAAGGCTGTTGACGATTATCAGGATCTTTTAAGACTTTCGGTTGCTACTGCCGGAAATGATCACAGATTGGGAGCAAACGAGGCACCACCTGCCATCATTTCAATATTCCTTGGAGACGAGCTTACAGAGGTGCTTGAGGCAATAAAGAATGATAAGCCCTATAAGGGTAAGGAGAGGGAGCTTATGAAGCTTGGGGTTTCGGCCCTTCCGAGATTTTCAAAGGATACCACGGACAGAAACCGTACTTCACCCTTTGCCTTTACGGGTAATAAATTTGAATTCAGATCACTTGGATCCTCAAACAGCATAGCCTGCTGTAACATCATGCTAAACGCCGCAGTTGCGGAATCACTTAAGGAGTTTGCGGATGTCCTTGAAAAGGCTGATGATTTTGAAAATGCCCTTCATGATCTTATAAAAAATACCATTAAGGAGCATGAGAGGATCCTCTTTAACGGAAACGGATATACAGAGGCCTGGGTAGAGGAGGCAACCAAGGTAAGAGGCTTGTCAAACCTGCGTACCACAGTGGATGCCATGCCTCATCTGCTGGATGAAAAAAATAAGACAATGCTTATGGCTCATAAGGTTTTCACTGAGTCAGAGCTTAAGTCAAGATGTGAGATAATGCTTGAAAACTACTGTAAAACAGTAAATATCGAAGGACATACCATGGTAGATATGGTAAGAAAGAACTACCTTCCGGCTATAGAGGATTATCTTTATAATCTGGCAAAGACCACATCACTTATGAAATCGGTAAGCAGTAATGTAAAGTGTAATTATGAGATAACAACAATGGAGCGTTTATCAGAGCTTACCGACTATATACTTGAAAGGGTAAAGGATCTTGAAGCTGCCCTGGAAGCCCTTAAAGAGTATGATGATATTTTAAAGACCGCAGAAGCTATAAGAGATGATGTTATTCCAAAGATGGAGCATTTAAGAAAGCATGTGGATGAGGCGGAAATGCTTACCAGCGAAGACTGCTGGCCCTTCCCAAGCTATGGAAAGCTTTTGTTTTCGGTTTATTGATAAAGAAGGAATTAACAGTAAGGTTTTGTTTTGACGTAGTCATCCCACAATGGAGTGGATTCATTGCTGGGGTGACTTTTATTTTAGGCAAAATTGTGAAGAGCAGATATCATAGCAGATTCACATTTAGCAGAATAGGAGGAGATTAATATGACTGAGGAAATTTTAAAGGTTTTGGATGGAGAGGTATTTTCTGTCTGGTTTTTGATTGGCGCTGCATTTGTATTCTGGATGCAGGCAGGCTTTGCGATGTGTGAAGCGGGTTTTACCAGGGCTAAGAATGCCGGTAACATTATTATGAAGAACCTTATGGACTTCTGTATAGGAACTGTAATGTGGTTTATATGCGGTGCATCCTTTATGCTTGGAGAAAACATTCTAAATGGTTTTATGGGTGGATTTTCCTTTGATGTATTTACTGATTACAGTAACTTTAACTATTCGGCCTTTGTTTTCAACCTGGTATTTTGTGCCACAACAGCCACTATAGTATCGGGATCAATGGCAGAAAGAACAAAGTTTTCAAGCTATTGTATTTATTCCGCCATCATATCCGCTATAATCTATCCCATTGAGGCTCATTGGACCTGGGGCGGCGGCTTCCTTGCACAGTGGGGATTCCATGATTATGCAGGTTCAAACTGCATACATATGGTAGGTGGTATCTGTGCCCTGATCGGTGCCTGGATGTTGGGGCCAAGGATCGGTAAATATGAAAGAAATAAAGCAGGTAAGGTTACAAAAGTAAATGCTTTCCCCGGGCATAACCTGGTTATAGCTGCTCTTGGTGTATTTATCCTCTGGCTTGGATGGTACGGCTTTAACGGTGCGGCAGCAACTGATGTTCCCACTCTTGGATCTGTATTTTTAACAACTACAGTAGCACCTGCTGTTGCAACAGTAGTATGTATGCTATTTACCTGGATCAAGTACGGTAAACCTGATGTTTCCATGTGTTTGAACGCATCCCTGGCAGGACTTGTGGCCATAACAGCTCCATGTGACGTAACAGACTGTCTTGGTGCAGCTATAATAGGTGCGGTTTCAGGTCTTTTGGTGGTATTTGGTATCTGGTTCAATGATTACGTAACTTTCATAGATGATCCTGTAGGTGCAGTTGCAGTTCATATGTTAAACGGAATATGGGGAACTATAGCAGTAGGTCTTTTTGCAACAAGCTCTGCTCCCGGATTTGCATTAGCAGGTATAAAGGAAGGATTATTCTATGGCGGCGGTGTTGAACAGCTTATAAAACAGCTTGGCGGAATGGCCATAACAGCCTTATGGACAGTAGTTATGATAATTATAACCTTTTGGGTAATAAAGAAAACTATAGGCTTAAGGGTTGCGGAGGAAGAGGAGCTTGAAGGTCTTGATGTTAAAGAGCATGGTCTTACTTCAGCATATGCAGGCTTTTCAATAATGGATATAAGCGGAGCTGTAATGTCTGAAAACGAGAATACAAGCATTGGTATCGGAGAGTATGAAATGGCCAGTGAGGCTCAGAGAAGAGCTTCCGTACCGGTTGAAAACCATGCAGAGGCAGTAAAGGGAAGCAGCTTATATACAGGTATAAACAAGGTTGTTATAATCACCAAGCTGTCAAGATATGACAAGATTAAGAGAGCCTTGAATGAATTGGGTGTGACCGGTATAACAGTTACCCAGGTTACAGGATGCGGTATTCAAAAGGGTGCCGGCCAGATGTACAGAGGTGTTGAAATGGATATGACCTTACTGCCCAAGATCAAACTTGAGGTTGTAGTAAGTAAGATACCGGTTGACAGTGTAATTGAAGTGGCTAAGAAAACCTTGTATACAGGAAAGATCGGAGATGGAAAGATCTTTGTATATCCTGTCAGCAAGGTGGTTAAGATCCGTACAGGTGAGGAAAACTTTGATGCATTACAGGATGTGGAGTAAGGATCTTAAGCCGCTTTTCAATTAAATATTTACCCCCTAACGGGCAAAGTCCTTCCTTGAGGAGGACTTTGCCTAAATGTGCGTATATAAGCAGAAAGGAAAAGGTAATGGAGGAAATTTCTGAGGATAAATTAAAAGAAGAATGCGGAGTGATGGCAATCCTTTCAGGGGAAGAGGAGAACATTGCAAAGGATATTTACTATGGACTTACGGCTCTTCAGCACAGGGGTCAGGAATCTGCCGGAATGGCCCTTTCACAAACAAGGGGTCCTGTGGGGAACATTCAGCTTCTAAAGGGTATGGGTCTTGTAAATGAGGTCTTTAATAAAGAGGAGCTTAATAAGCTTAAGGGTAATATCGGAGTGGGTCACGTCAGATATTCCACCACCGGGGGAAGTGTGGTGGAAAATGCCCAGCCCATATCCATGAATTACATAAAGGGAACTCTTTCCTTAGTTCATAACGGGAATATAGTTAACAGTAAAGAGCTTAAGGAAAAACAGATGTACAGGGGACAGGCTCATTACACCACCTCGGATTCCGAGCTTCTTGCCTATGAGATAATAAATGAAAGGATAAGGAGCTCATCCATAGAAGAGGCGGTTAAGAATACTGCAGCCAGGATAAAGGGGGGATATGCCCTGGTGGTTATGAGCCCAAGAAAGCTGGTTGCTATAAGGGATCCCCAGGGAATAAAACCCCTTATATTGGGGAAAAAGGGTAAAAGCTATATCATAGCCTCTGAAAGCTGCGCCATAAAAGTTCTTGGGGGAGAGGTGATCAGGGATATAGCTCCCGGGGAAGTGCTGACTGTATCCGAAAAAGGCCTTATAAGCGATAAAAGTCTCTGCAGAGAAAAAATCGCCCATTGTGTTTTCGAATATATATATTTTGCAAGACCGGATTCCGTAATTGATTCTGTTTCCGTTAGCGAGGCCAGATACAGGGCAGGAAGGGCTCTGGCAAAGAGGGACAGGGTTTGTGCGGATATAGTCTGTGGAGTGCCGGATTCAGGTCTGATAGCGGCAGAGGGCTATGCTGATGAAGCTAAGATACCCTTTTCATTCATCTTTCATAAAAACAGCTATATAGGAAGAAGCTTTATAAAACCCACAGATGAGGAAAGGAAAAATGCAGTAGAGCAAAAGCTCAGTGTCCTTGAAAATGTGGTAAGGGGTAAGCGCATTGTCCTGATCGATGATTCCATCGTCAGAGGAACAACTATGGGACAGATAATAACAATGTTAAGGAAGGCAAAAGCAACAGAGGTACATGTAAGGATAAGCTCTCCGCCCTTTTTATATCCATGCTACTACGGAACCGATGTACCTTCCTCTAATCAGCTTATTGCTTCAAAGCATTCCACAGAGGAGGTCAGGGAAAGGATAGGAGCGGATTCACTTTCCTATTTAAGGCTTGAAGATTTTAAGGAAATGGTAGGCGAGCTTCCCCTTTGCAGGGCCTGTTTTGACAATGATTATCCCGTATAGAAAGAAAGATAAGATGTAAAAAAAATAAAATTGTTGACATAAAAGGGATAGGTGGTTAAAATGTTATAGAAGTCAAGGGAGACTTCGAGTTATAAATTAAGCAGTGATATAGTTTAAAGAAAGAGATCATAAAAAGACAATGGCGTCTTGGGTTAATACCTGAGACGCCTTTTTTCATTGGAGGTTTTCTTTATGAGAGAGAAATTAAGAGAGTATGGTAAAAAGGATAATCAGGAAAAGGCTAAGGGTTTGTACAGCCCTGACTTTGAGCATGATAATTGCGGTATCGGAGCGATCATAGATATTGAAGGCCGATGGAGCCATAAGCTTGTAAGCGATGCTCTTTCAATAGTAGAAAATCTTGAACACAGGGCAGGAAAGGATGCTGAAGGAAAGACAGGTGACGGAGTAGGTATCCTGACACAGATCCCCCATAAATTTTTCGTAAAAAAAATGAAGGAGGAGGGTATAGAGCTTCCGGGCTACAGACAGTATGGAGTTGGAATGTTCTTCTTTCCTCAAAAGGATTTAGAGCTTAGACAGTCTAAGTCCATGTTTGAAATAATTGTCCGAAAAAGCGGACTTAAGATATTAGGCTGGAGAAAGGTTGAATATGATCCCAAGGTTTTGGGTAAAAAGGCAAGGGAATGTATGCCCAATATTTATCAGGTATTTATTGAACGTCCCCAGTCTGTAAAGGAGGATATTGATTTTGATCGTCTTCTTTATATAGTCAGAAGAGAATTTGAGCAGAGTAATGTCAACACCTATGTTCCATCTCTTTCTTCAAGAACCATAGTTTACAAGGGTATGTTTCTTGTAGGACAGCTCAGGACATTTTTTACCGATCTTATGGATGAGGACTATGAATCGGCCATAGCCATGGTGCATTCACGTTTTTCAACCAATACTGCTCCAAGCTGGAACAGAGCTCATCCCAACCGTTTTATAGTACATAACGGTGAGATAAATACAATAAAGGGAAATTCCGACAAAATGCTGGCAAGGGAAGAGACCATGCACAGCTCTATGTTTTCTGAGGAGGATATGACTAAGGTCTTTCCCGTTATATCACAAAGCGGATCGGACTCGGCAATGCTTGATAACACTTTGGAGTTTCTTGTAATGAGTGGAATGGAGCTGCCCCTTGCGGCAACGATACTGATACCTGAACCATGGGCTCATAATGAAACTCTAAGTCAGGAGGAAAGAGATTTTTACCAGTATTATGCTACTATGATGGAGCCCTGGGACGGACCTGCATCCATTCTTTTTTCCGATGGAGACGTTATGGGTGCAATATTGGACAGGAACGGATTAAGACCTTCAAGATACTATGTCATGGATGATAATAGACTTATTTTGTCATCGGAAGTCGGAGTCCTTGATCTTCCCGAAGAGCACATAGTAAAGAAGGAAAGACTTCATCCCGGAAAGCTTTTACTGGTTGATACCAGAGAGAAAAGGATCATTTATGATGAAGAGCTGAAAGAAAGATACGCCAAGAGGAATCCCTATGGGGAATGGCTTGACAGCAAGCTTTTAACCCTGACCTCCGTAAAGGTGCCTAATAAAAAGGTTGTAAATTATTCAAGAGAAGAAAGGGCCAGACTGCAGAAGGCCTTTGGCTATACCTTTGAAAACTATCATGACAGCATAATGGCAATGGCCTTAAACGGAACGGAAGCCATTGGCTCCATGGGAGTTGACACGCCTATAGCTGCTCTCTCTACCGAATATCAGCCCCTCTTTTATTACTTCAAGCAGCTTTTTGCCCAGGTCACAAATCCGCCTATAGATGCAGGAAAAGAGGAAATAGTTACTTCAAGGACCGTATATCTTGGAAAGAACGGAAATTTATTGGAGGAAAAGCCTGAAAACTGCCAGGTTCTTCAGATAAATAATCCGATACTTACAGACCTTGACCTCTTAAAGATAGAAAATATTAAAAAGGAAGGCTTCAAGGTAGCAAAGATCTCAATACTTTTCTATAAGAGTACCCCCATGAAAAGAGTATTGAACCACCTCTTTGTGGAAGTGGATAAGGCCTATAGAGGAGGGGCCAATATCCTGATACTTTCAGACAGAGGGGTGGATGAAAACCATGTGGCTATTCCCTCTCTCCTGGCGGTGGCATCAGTTCATAAGCATCTTGTTGATACAAAAAAGTGTACTGCCATGTCTTTAATAGTTGAATCGGGGGAACCAAGGGAGGTACATCATTTTGCCACTCTCTTAGGCTATGGAGCTTCGGCTGTAAACCCCTATCTGGCTCATTCCACTATAGCAGAGCTTGTGGAGGAGGAGCTTCTTGACAAGGATTATTATGCTGCGGTAGATGACTATGACAAGGCCATACTTTTCGGAATAGTAAAGATCGCTTCCAAAATGGGTATTTCCACGATCCAGTCCTATCAGGGCAGCATGATCTTTGAGGCAATCGGTGTTTCGGAGGATGTTATAAAGGATTATTTTACAAAGACTGTAAGCCGTGTAGGCGGGATCAGTCTTGAGGATATAGGAGAAGCTGCAGACAGGCAGCACAGTAAAGCCTTTGATCCTTTGGGATTAAATGTGGATCTTGAGCTTACTGCCATGGGAAGGCATAAGGAGAGAAGTCAGGGAGAAAAGCACAGATATGATCCAAGGACCATACATATGCTGCAGCTTTCCGTAAGAGAAGGAAGCTATGAGAAGTTTAAAGAGTTTACCAAAATGGTGAACAGGGAAGAAAGCGGATATTTAAGAAGTCTTTTGGATTTTAAGCTTCCAAAGGAGGGAATACCTCTTGAAGAGGTGGAAAGTGAAGAAAATATAGTTAAGAGGTTTAAGACCGGAGCCATGTCCTATGGCTCAATATCAGAGGAGGCTCATGAAACTCTGGCCATCGCAATGAATCATCTTCATGGAAAAAGCAACAGCGGAGAAGGCGGAGAAAGCGATGAGAGGATAGCCTCAGCAGGAAGTGAGAATGACAGAAGCTCTGCCATAAAGCAGGTTGCCAGCGGAAGATTCGGTGTAACAAGTAAATATCTTGTAAGCGCAAAGGAGATACAGATAAAGATGGCCCAGGGAGCAAAGCCCGGGGAAGGAGGACATCTTCCCGGAAGGAAGGTTTATCCCTGGATAGCAAAAACCAGGCATTCCACCCCCGGAGTCAGTCTTATATCCCCTCCGCCCCATCATGATATTTACTCCATAGAGGATCTGGCCCAGCTTATATATGACTTAAAATGCGCCAATAAAAATGCGAGGATATCGGTTAAGCTGGTTTCAGAGGCAGGAGTAGGTACTGTAGCGGCAGGAGTTGCCAAGGCCGGGGCTTCGGTTGTGCTGATATCCGGTTATGACGGAGGTACCGGAGCAGCACCTTTATCATCAATACATAATGCAGGTCTTCCCTGGGAGCTTGGATTATCAGAGACTCATCAGACTCTTATACAAAACGGTCTGAGGAATCGGGTTGTAATAGAAACCGATGGCAAGCTTATGAGCGGAAAGGATGTGGCAATAGCAGCCATGCTTGGAGCGGAGGAATTTGGCTTTGCAACCACACCCCTTATAACTCTTGGCTGTGTAATGATGAGACAGTGTCAATCGGATACCTGTCCCATGGGTATAGCCACTCAGAATCCTGAGCTTAGGAAGAATTTTTCAGGTAAGCCTGAGTATGTGGAAAACTTTATGATATATATTGCAAGAGAGCTGAGGGAAATAATGAGTTCTCTTGGAATAAGGACAGTTGAAGAGCTGGTGGGAAGAAGCGATCTTTTAAAGGTTAAGGATGAATTGAGTAAGAGTCAGCAAAAGCTGGATCTTTCAAGAATACTTTACAGAAATTCCAAGGAGCAGCTGTCCCATAAAAAGGAGGATCTTTATGATTTTAAGCTGGAGAAAACAAAGGATGAGTCTCTGCTTTTAAAGGATCCGTCTATAATGAAGTCCATAAAGACGGGAGAGAAGTCAAAGATCGAGCTTCATCTTACAAGCACCGACAGAACCTTTGGAACCCTCTTAGGGGCAGAGATAACAAGGAATAATCCCGAAGGCTTAAAGGAGGATACCATTGTCATTGATTGTCAGGGATCAGGCGGTCAGAGCTTTGGAGCCTTTATACCATCAGGCCTGACCTTAAGACTTTCCGGCGACAGTAATGACTACTTCGGAAAGGGACTTTCAGGAGGAAAGCTTATAGTAGCTGCACCAAAGGAAGCAAAATATGATCCGGGAGAAAATATAATCATAGGTAATGTAGCCCTTTACGGAGCAACCCTTGGGAAGGTCTTTGTAGCGGGAATGGCGGGAGAAAGATTTGCCATAAGAAACTCGGGAGCCATTGCGGTGGTAGAAGGTTTAGGAGAGCATGGCTGTGAATACATGACCGGAGGAAGAGTAGTCGTCCTTGGTCCTACCGGTAAGAATTTTGCGGCAGGAATGAGCGGGGGAATAGCTTATGTGCTGGATGAAAAGAACACCCTTTATAAAAATCTGAATAAAGAGCTTGTATCCATGGAAAAGGTGGAGGAAAAAGAGGATCTTGAGGAGTTAAAGAGGATAATCACAGAGCATGTGGAAGCCACAGGTTCAAAGAAGGGAAAGAAGATACTTTCGGATTTTAACAGCTATATAGAAAGCTTTAAGAAGATAATACCCGTGGATTATAAAGAGATATTAAGACTTACAGCCAGGGAAATGGAAAAGGGCACGGATCCTGAAACAGCCAAGATTGAAGCCTTCAAAGCATTTACAGGAGGGATAAGATAATGGGAAAGATATTTGGGTTTATGGAGTATGAAAGAGCAGAGGAAAAGGTAAGGTCTGAGGAAGAGAGAGTCAGGGACTTTTACGAATTTCATGAGAGCTTTGATAAAAAAAGCTCAATTGAACAGGCTGCAAGATGTATGGATTGCGGCATCCCCTTCTGTCAGGCCGGAGTAATGATATCCGGTATGATGTCAGGCTGTCCCCTTCATAATCTGGTTCCCGAGATAAATGATCTTGTTTACAGAGGAAGGATGGAGGAGGCCTACAGGAGGCTTTCAATAACCCACAGCTTTCCGGAATTTACCGCCAGGGTATGTCCGGCCCTCTGTGAAGCAGCCTGTACCTGCGGTCTGCACAGTGAAGCGGTAGCCACAAAGGAAAATGAAAAGGTGGTTATAGAATATGCCTTTGAAAAGGGGCTGGTAAAGGAGGAGAAGCCCTCTGTAAGAAGCGGCAAGAAGGTTGCAGTTATAGGAAGCGGCCCCTCAGGTCTTGCGGCAGCCCAGCTCCTTAACAGGAGAGGACATGAGGTTACTGTTTATGAGAGAAGAGACAGAGTAGGGGGCTTGCTAAGATACGGCATTCCAAACATGAAGCTTGATAAAAAGCTTATAGACAGAAGGGTTAAGCTTATGGAAGAGGCAGGAGTCTCTTTCAAGGTCAATACAGATGTGGGAAGGGATATAGGTAAGGATGAACTTTTAAAGGAATATGACAGTGTGATCCTTGCCTGCGGAGCCTCACAGCCAAGAGATATAAATGCACCGGGAAGAGAGGCAAAGGGAATAAGATTTGCTGTTGATTTCCTTTCAGAGGTAACAAAAAGGCTTTTGGATTCGGATTTTAAAGATATACCTCTGGATCTTGTGTCCGGTAAAGAGGTCATAATAGTCGGAGGCGGTGATACGGGAAATGACTGCCTTGCCACCTGTATAAGGCTTGGAGCAAAGAATGTTACTCAGCTTGAAATGATGCCAAAGCCCTCCTGTGAGAGACTGGCCTCCAACCCATGGCCCGAATGGCCTAGGATACTTAAGGTGGATTACGGTCAGGAGGAGTCCATTTGGAAATTCGGAAAGGATCCCAGAGTATATAAGACTACCATAAAGGAGTTTAAAAAGGATAAAAAAGGGAAGCTTAAAGAGCTGGTTTTAGTATCCCTGGAATCAAAAAAGGATGAAAAAAGCGGAAGAATGATCATGGTTCCCCTGGAGGGAAGTGAGAGGACGATCCCAGCTGATCTGGTACTGATAGCCGCAGGCTTTCTTGGAAGCGAAAAGTATGTAACAGATGCTTTTTTGGTTGAAACCGATCAAAGAAGCAATGTGAAGACAAAGGTAAATGAATATAAAAGCTCAGGAGACAGGATCTATGTTTGCGGTGATATGCATATAGGTCAGTCTCTGGTGGTAAGGGCCATTGCAGAAGGAAGAGCCGTTGCCAGGGAGGTAGACACAGACTTGATGGGATATACAAATCTTTAAGAAGGGAATAGTCATGACTAAGTATATTTTTGTTACGGGAGGAGTGGTGTCAGGCCTTGGAAAGGGCATTACGGCCGCTTCTCTGGGAAGGCTTTTAAAAGCGAGAGGACTAAAGGTCACAGCTCAGAAGTTAGATCCCTATATCAATGTGGATCCGGGAACCATGAGCCCCTACCAGCATGGAGAGGTTTATGTAACAGAGGATGGGGCTGAAACGGATCTGGATCTTGGCCACTATGAGAGATTTATAGATGAGGATCTTAACCGCTATTCAAATCTTACTGCGGGAAAGGTTTACTGGAACGTACTTAACAAGGAAAGAAAGGGGGCATATCTTGGATCAACTGTCCAGGTTATCCCCCATATCACAAACGAAATAAAAGAATTTATCTATAGAGCAGGAGAGGAAAGCAAGGCTGATATCGTAATAACAGAGATAGGGGGAACAATAGGTGACATAGAGTCCCAGCCTTTTTTGGAGGCGGTAAGACAGATATCAAAAGAGGTTGGGGATAGTAACAGCCTCTTTATCCATGTCACACTGGTTCCTTACCTTAAGGGATCTGAAGAGCATAAGTCAAAGCCCACCCAGCATTCCGTAAAGGAGCTGCAGGGTATGGGAATTTCACCTGATATAATCGTTCTGCGCTGTGATGAAGAGCTGGAGGAAGGGATATTTAAAAAGATATCCCTCTTTTGTAATGTAAAAGAAGATTGTGTAATAGAAAACAGAACTCTGGACAGTCTTTATTATGCACCTCTTATGCTGGAAAGCTCAGGCTTTTCCAAGGTCGTATGCAGAGAGCTGAAGATAGAGGCAAAGGAGCCGGATCTAAAGGAGTGGATAGGATTAAAGGAGAGCATTTTAGCTGCGGATAAGGAAGTTAATATAGCCATAGTCGGAAAATATGTTCAGCTTCATGATGCCTACCTTTCAGTGGCAGAAGCCCTGCACCATGCCGGTTTTGCCCTGAAGGCCAAGGTGAATATCAGCTGGATAGATTCGGAAGAGATAGATGAGTCAAATATAAATGAGGCCTTTAAAGAGATCTCAGGAATAATAGTACCCGGAGGCTTTGGAGACAGGGGAATAGCAGGTATGATACTTGCAGCAAAATATTCAAGGGAAAATAAGCTGCCCTTCCTTGGCATATGCCTTGGTATGCAGATCATGGTAATAGAATATGCGAGAAATATGTCCGGTTTAAAGGACGCATGTTCGGGCGAATTTAAAGATGCCACTGATACAAAGGTCATAGATTTTATGCCGGGTCAGTCAGAGGAAGTAAAAAAGGGAGGGACCTTGAGACTGGGGAGCTATCCATGTAATATAAGGCCCGGCACAGCCTTGGAAAAATGGTATGGAAAAAGTGAGATATCAGAGAGACACAGGCACAGATATGAGTTTAATAATGATTACAGAGAGATCCTTTCAAAAGCAGGTCTTTGTCTGTCGGGACTTTCACCTGATGGCAGTCTTGTGGAGGCAGTAGAGTTACCCGATCTGCCCTTTTATATAGGAGTGCAGTATCATCCTGAATTTAAGTCAAGACCCAACAGACCCCACCCTCTCTTTAAGGGCCTTGTGGAGACTGCGATAAAAGGAGGAATGACAAAATGAAAATGTCAAGAAAGCTTATCCTTGAGGATGGGAGCATGTATTGCGGAAGAGGCTTTGGTGGCAATGGAAACAGGGTATGTGAAATAGTCTTTAATACCTCCATGACAGGCTATCAGGAAATATTATCGGATCCCTCATATACGGATCAGGCTATTGTAATGTCCTATCCACTTATCGGAAACTACGGTATCACCGATGAGGATTATGAAAGCAAGGTAATAGCTCCTACTGCACTGATAGTCAAGGATGTTAATGAGAATCCGTCAAATTTCAGATGGGCAAAGACTCTTCCTGAGATCCTTGAAGAAAATAACATTCCGGGTATAAGCGGAATAGATACAAGAAAACTCATAAGAAGCATAAGGGATAAGGGATCGGGACGCTGCCTTATTACGGATGAGGATATAAGTCCGACCGAGGCTTTAAAGGAGATAGCAAAGGTGCCCATAGCTCATGATGCCGTAAAAAGATGCAGCTGTAAAAAGAAGTGGTACAGCAGGACTTCAAATCCCCTTTTTAATGTGGTGGTCATAGACTGCGGGATGAAAACAAATATTGTCAGGATGCTTAATAAGCATAAGTGTAATGTGACGATTGTGCCCTATAACAGTAAAGCTGAGGAGATAATGGCTTTAAAACCGGACGGTCTCCTTATTTCCAACGGACCGGGTGATCCGACAGATGTTAAGGTTGTAACAGAGACCTTAAAAAAGCTGAGAGGCAGGATGGCAATGTTTGGCATATGCCTGGGTCATCAGCTCATAGCCCTTTCCTATGGGGCTAAGACCTATAAGCTTAAGTTCGGCCATAGAGGAGGTAATCATCCGGTAAGAAATCTAAGAAACGGTTCCATAGAGATAACAAGTCAGAACCACAGCTATGCTGTGGATGAGAAATCCCTTAAGGGTACAAGGCTTATGGTCTCCCATGTGAATATATTGGATGATACGGTTGAAGGCTTATATAATCTTGAAGACAGAGTCTTTTCGGTTCAATTTCATCCGGAAAGCGCTCCCGGCCCCCAGGATAGTGAGTATCTTTTTTTACAGTTTTGCGAACTAATGAAGAGAGGTTGTTAATATGCCTAAGAGAAAAGATATAAAAAAAGTATTGGTCATCGGATCAGGACCTATAGTCATAGGTCAGGCCGCTGAGTTTGACTATGCCGGAACACAGGCCTGCATAGCCCTTAAAGAGGAGGGCTATGAGGTAATACTTGCCAATTCAAATCCTGCCACCATAATGACGGATAATACTATTGCTGATAAGGTTTATATGGAGCCTCTTACCTTAGAGTATATGGCAAGAATATGCCGCTATGAGAGACCGGATGCCATAATACCGGGAATAGGAGGTCAGACAGGCTTAAATCTTTCCCTTCAGCTTTATGATAAAGGAGTTTTGGATGAGTGTGAAATAGAGCTTTTGGGAACGGATGCCGACAGTATAAGAAGGGCTGAGGACAGAGAGAGATTTAAGGAATTATGTGAGGAGCTAAAGGAACCGGTAGTGCCCTCAGCTATTGCAGAGACGGTTGAAGAAGGCCTTTTGGCAGCTGAAAAGATAGGCTATCCGGTTATATTAAGGCCTGCCTTTACCCTTGGAGGAACAGGAGGAGGCTTTGCAGCTGATCCCTCTGAGATGGGGGAAAAAATGAAGATCGCCCTTTCACTGTCACCGGTGCATCAGGTTCTTGTGGAAAAGAGCATTAAGGGCTATAAGGAAATAGAGTATGAGGTTATAAGGGATGCAAACAATACGGCTATCACAGTCTGTAATATGGAGAATCTTGATCCTGTGGGGATCCATACAGGGGATTCCATTGTGGTAGCCCCAAGTCAGACTCTTACCAATAAGGAGTATCATATGCTCAGGGATTCAGCCCTTAAGATAATCAGGGCCCTTAAGATAAAGGGAGGATGTAATGTTCAGTTTGCCCTGGATCCGGAATCCTTCAGATACTATGTTATTGAGGTCAATCCCAGAGTTTCAAGATCCTCAGCATTAGCTTCAAAAGCCAGTGGATATCCCATAGCCAGAGTCTCTGCCAAGATAGCCGTGGGGTTGAACCTTGATGAAATAAAGCTTAAAAATACACCGGCTTGTTTTGAACCAAGCCTTGATTATGTTGTTACAAAGATGCCAAGATTTCCTTTCGATAAATTTGACCTTGCCTCCAATGTGCTCTCAACCCAGATGAAGGCTACGGGAGAGACTATGAGTGTGGGCAGAACAATGGAGGAAAGCCTGCTTAAGGCCATAAGATCCTTAGAGGATGGAAAAAATCATATTCATCTTGAGAAATTCGATCTTAAAAATCTTTCAGACAAGAAGGGTAGCAGAGGCCGGGAGGAGGCTATAGAAAAGCTTCTTTCTTATATAGAGGACGGAACCGATGACAGGATATACGCCATTTCCGAGCTCTTATGGCTGGGAGTCGACCCCCAGGTCATATATTTAAGAACCAGAATAGATATGTTCTTTTTGGATAAGATAAAGAATATAGTAGAGCATGAAAAAAAGATAGAGAAGCTAAGCCTTGAAGAAAAAGATAAAAATGCGGATTTTCTTGACAGGGATGCTCTTTATGAGGCTAAGTCCATGGGCTTTTCCGATTCTTATATAGCAGAGCTTTGTAAGGTAAGTGAAGAGGAGGTCTGGAATTTAAGAAGAAAATATAAGATATATCCCGTTTATAAAATGATCGATACCTGCGCCAGTGAGTTTGAAAGCTATGTTCCCTACTTTTATTCCACCTATGAAGAAGAAAATGAATCAAAGGTATCAGGAAAGAAGAAGATAATAGTACTGGGCTCAGGTCCCATAAGAATAGGTCAGGGAGTTGAGTTTGACTATTCCACGGTTCATGCATTAAAAACAATAAAGGAGCTGTCCTATGAGGCTATTGTTATAAATAATAACCCGGAAACCGTTTCAACGGATTATACCTCGGCAGACAAGCTTTATTTTGAACCTTTGACAACAGAGGATATAATGAATATTGTTGAGCTTGAAAAGCCCCTGGGAGTGATCATATCATTAGGGGGACAAACAGCAGTAAATCTGGCAGAGCCTCTGGCCAAAAGGGGCGTTAATATAATAGGAACCGACAGCAGGGCAATATTTCTGGCTGAGGACAGGGATGCCTTTGAAAATATAATAATGGAATTAAATATTGCCCATCCCAAAGGCCTTGCGGTAACAGATATAGAGGAAGGCAAAAAGGCTGCCTCAGAGATCGGGTATCCCGTACTGGTAAGACCCTCTTTTGTTTTGGGAGGAAGGGCCATGGAGATAGTGGCCAATGAGGAAATGCTTGTCCATTATCTGAAAAATGCAGTTGAAGTGGACAAGGATAAGCCTGTATTAGTTGACAGTTATATAGTTGGAAAAGAGGTGGAGGTGGATGCCGTCTGTGACGGAGAAAATGTTTTCCTCCCCGGTATAATGGAGCTTGTTGAAAGAACCGGAGTCCACTCGGGAGACAGCATAAGTGTCTATCCCCCCTATTCCATATCAAAAAATGTAAAGGAAACCATAAGGGAATATACCAAAAAGCTTGGAATTGGTTTGGGAATAAAGGGTCTCTTTAATATTCAGTTTATTGTAGACAGGGATGATAAGGTATATGTTATAGAGGTAAATCCCAGGGCGTCAAGAAGCGTTCCCTTTTTATCCAAGTCCTCAGGAGTCAATCTGGTAAATATTGCAACTAAGGTCATGCTGGGACATAGCTTAAAGGAACAGGGCTATGCCGACAGGGATATGATAGAGAAGGAGCAGTGGTATGTTAAGGCTCCTGCCTTTTCCTTTGAAAAGCTGAACGGAATGGATGCATATCTGTCTCCGGAAATGAAGTCAACGGGAGAGGCAATAGGCTATGATAAAAGCCTTAAAAGGGCCCTGTATAAAGCACTTCAGGCATCAGGCATCAAGATGAAGGAGTATGGGACGGTTATGGTAACCCTGGCAGATGAGGATAAGGAGGAAGCCCTGCCCCTTATCAGACGTTTTTATGAGCTTGGCTTTAATATAGAAGCAACGGCAGGAAGCGGTCATTTCCTTAAGGAAAAGGGAATAAGGACCAGGATCAGAGGAAAGCTGAGCGAAGGAAGCGATGAAATATTAAGGTCTATCAAAGCAGGCTATGTAAGTTATATAATAAATACAAGAGCCATACTTTCGGGAGTTCATTATAAGGATGGCGTAGAGATAAGAAAATGTGCTATTTTAAATGGTGTGACCATGTTTACTTCTCTTGATACAGTTAGGATACTTCTTGATGTTTTAGAGGATATAACCCCAAGGATCTCAGTCATATAGATAGCTTTATGGAGTGTACAGAAAGGATAGGAAGGATCGATATGAATTATTCAATGGAAGAAGTTATGAAGTTTATAGAGGAGGAGGATGTGAAGTTTATCCGTCTTGCCTTCAGGGATGCCTACGGAGTTCAGAAGAATATCTCGGTTATGCCGGGGGAGGTGAAGAAGGCCTTTGAGGAAGGCGCCCCCATAAATGCCAGGAGGATAGCAGGCTTTTACAACTGTCCCTATGCATCCTTGTATTTGAAACCGGATCCCGATACCCTTGCCATCCTTCCCTGGAGACCTGACAGCGGGAAGGTTTTGAGGATGTTCTGTGATATGTATACTGCTGAGGGAGAAGAGTATGCATCAGATACCAGGCCCATGTTGAAAAAGGCGGTAAAGGCAGCAAAGAATGCGGGTATTGAATTCAGGTTCGGAACAGAGACCGAGTTTTACCTTTTTAACAAGGATGAGGATGGAAATCCAACCAAGATTCCCTATGATAAGGCCGGATATATGGACATTGCCCCTTTAGACAGGTGTGAAAATGTAAGAAGGGAGATATCCCTCACCATTGAGAGGATGGGACTTACGCCTGAAAGATCCCATCACGAGAGAGGACCGGGACAAAATGAGATAGATTTTCACTATTCTAAGCCCCTTAAAGCGGCAGATCAGATGACTACCTTTAAGATGGTTGTGAGTACCATGGCGGACAGATACGGTCTTGTGGCGGATTTTTCTCCCATGCCTTTGCCTGAAAATCCCGGGAACGGCTATCATATCAATATCTATGCTGTGGATAAGGGGGGAAATGACGTTGTAAAGTATGCGGCTGCAGGAATACTTGACAAGATAAGGGATATCACTATCTTTCTTAACCCGACTGAAGCATCCTATTCAAGACTTGGAAATAATACGGCACCGGATAAGGTGAACTGGTCAAGTGCCGGAGAGTCAGAGCTTTTATATGTGGAGACCTATGCGGGAAAGACCAGGGTCGAATTAAGATCCCCGGATGCATCCAGCAATCCCTATCTTGTATATACCCTTTTAATTTATGCCGGACTTGAGGGAATAGAAAAAAAGCTGGAGCTTCCCACAGAAATGTCAGATGAAGCAATGTTTTTACCGGGCTCCAAGAAGGAGGCTGCAAAGCTGGCGATCAAGAGTGATTTTGTAAAGCGCATCGTTCCTGAGGAGATAATCAGAACGTATGTAAATATATAAGGAGTAGCTTTATGCCCAAAAAAGAAGACATATATCATTCCATACTGATCGTATCCTCCTCAGAACAGTTTGGCTCCCTGGTTAAAGGCTTTTTTTCAGGATTTGTAACAATAGACTCCCAAAAAAGTGCTGCTCAGGCAAGAAGGTGTGTACTTGAAAGGTATTATGATCTTATATTGATCAATTCCCCCCTTGCAGATGAGACAGGAGAGGATTTTGCCATAGATGTCACTGAAAGCTCTAATGCATCCGTGCTTCTTGTGAGCCCAAGAGAGCAGTACGAAGAGGTGCTTGAAAGATTGACAGAATATGGCGTACTTGTATTGTCAAAGCCTCTGCCAAGGAGAAGACTTGATAATGCCTTTAAGTTCCTTGGAGCACTTCAAAAGAGAATAAGAAATATTGAGGATAAAAACAGGGCTCTTGAGGAAAAAATGGAGGAATTAAGACTTGTTAGCAAGGCCAAGTTCTATCTGGTGGAGGAAGAAGGTATGACCGAAGACGAGGCTCATAAATACATAGGTAAAATGGCCATGGATAATGGTATCTCCCGAGGAAAGGCAGCAAGACGGATACTGGATGATGCAGACTGAGGAAATTTTTAAAGATTTTACTTGAAATATTGCCAATGTTAATATATAATAACTTTTGTTTTGTAATTGGTAATAATTTGGAGGTTTTTTAATATGGCAATCTTAAGAACAGTTTTGACTGTAGTATTTATATTGGTTTGTATAGTGCTTTCTACCATCGTTCTTATGCAGGAGGGTAAATCAGCAGGACTTGGAGCTATTTCCGGAATGGCTGACAGCTACTGGGGTAAGAATAAGGGAAGATCACTTGAGGGAAGACTTGTAAAGATAACCAAGATCCTGGCCGTGGCTTTCCTGCTCTTAGCAATAGTACTGAATATCGGTAGTTTGGGATGATCTGTAATGAGATTATGTAAGCACTCTTAAGTATGACTTAGGGGTGCTTTATTTTTTAAGATATGTTTTATTAAGGATTGATTTGAGGAAGTTTTATGGATAGAAAAAAAATGATATTAAAGCTTATGGCAGAGCCTAAGTATGTTGCAATGAAGGAAAAGGAGCTTGCTGTTTTACTTCAGGTAAAAAAAGAAGACAGGGGAGAGCTTAGGGCTATTCTTGATGAGCTTACAGAAGAAAAAAAGATTTCGATATCAAAAAGAGGCAAGTATTCACTCTACAGGGAGGAAAAGGTAATTGGAGTATACCGCCAGACCATGCAGGGCTTTGGCTTTGTAGAAGTTGAAGAGGAAAGAGAGGATTTTTTCATTCCCCAGGGAATGGCTTTAAATGCTATGCATGGGGACAGGGTTGAGATAAAGGAGCTTAGAAAAAGCCATGGAAGGAGAAGAGAGGCTGAGGTTATAAATGTAGTTGAAAGGGCCTTAAATACTATTGTAGGAACCTATGAAAGATCCAGAAATCACTATGGCTTTGTCGTTCCTGATAATGCAAGACTTGACCAGGATATCTTTATACCCGTTGAGAGATCAAAGGGGGCTATGGATGGTCATAAGGTATTGGTTGAGATACTGGATTATGGATCTCCCGGAAAGTCTCCCGAAGGAAAGGTGATAGAGATACTGGGTCATATAACCGATCCGGGAGTCGATATTTTATCAGTCATAAAGGGATATAACATAGAAGTGGAATTTCCGGAAAAGGTCTTAAATCAGGTAGAAAAAACAGCCGATGAGATAAGCGAAAGGGATTTAAAGGGAAGAGAAGACCTGAGGGAGCTTAAACTTTTTACGATTGACGGGGAGGACTCAAAGGATTTAGATGATGCAGTAAGCATCTTACGGGAGGGAGAAAACTATTTACTTGGGGTGCATATTGCCGATGTTTCCGCTTATGTAAAGGAAGGCAGTGCCCTTGATAAGGAGGCTTTAAAAAGAGGTACAAGTGTCTACCTTGTGGACAGGGTAGTACCTATGCTGCCAAGAAGACTGTCAAACGGTATATGCTCCTTAAATGAGAATGAGGACAGACTGGCTTTAAGCTGCCTTATGACAATAGATAAAAAAGGAAATGTTATAGATCACAGAATAGTTGAAACAGTAATAAGAAGCAAAAAGAGAATGACCTATACTGCCGTAAATGCCATACTTGAAGACGAGGATAAGGCTATTATGGAGGAGTATGGAGATTTTTGTGATGATCTGAAGCTTATGGGAGAGCTTGCGGCAATATTAAGGGCTAAAAGAAAAAAGAGGGGCTCAATAGATTTCGATCTGGATGAGGCAAAGATAATTCTTGATGAAAAGGGGCATGCCATTGATGTAAAGGCCTATGAGAGAAATACTGCCACAAGACTTATCGAGGAGTTTATGCTTATTGCAAATGAGACTGTTGCAGAGCATTTTTACTGGTTAAAGACACCCTTTGTCTACAGGATCCATGAAGATCCCGAAAGTGAGAAAATGAGAAAGCTGGCCTCCTTTATCGGAAATTTCGGTTACGGCATAAGGATAAAGGGAGATGAGATACATCCAAAGGAGCTGCAAAAGCTTTTGGTTAAATGTGAAGGAAAGCCTGAGGAAAATCTCATAAGCCGACTGACCTTAAGGGCTATGCAGAGGGCAAAATATTCCACCGAGTGTCTTGGGCATTTTGGACTTTCCTGCGACTTTTACTGTCACTTTACATCACCCATAAGGCGATATCCCGATCTTTTGATTCACAGGATAATAAAAGAAAGCCTTCATCAAAAGCTGAATGAAAAAAGACTTGGTCATTATGAAAAGATCTTACCTGATATCTGTAAGAGTACAAGCCGCAGTGAAAGGACTGCAGATGAAGCTGAGAGAGAGGTGGATAAGCTTAAGAAGGCTGAATATATGCAGGATAAGATAGGAGAGGTCTATGAGGGGGTTATAAGCGGTCTGACCAACTGGGGGATATATGTCGAGCTTGATAATACGGTTGAGGGTCTTGTACATATATCAAAGCTTGAAGGCCACTATACATATAATGAAGACAGCTATGAGCTTATAGATTTTGAAAAGGGAAAAAAATATACACTGGGCCAGAAGGTAAAGATAAGGGTAAATTCTGTCGATATGACATTAAGAAGTGTTGACTTTTTGATGGAATAATGGGAAGATTTATAGAGCCTTATTTTATCAAAATAAGAGGAAGATTTAAAGAGGTAAGAAATTGGCTAAGGATTCGGCGGGCGCTTTTAAGCTTATTGCCAACAATAAAAAAGCATATCATGATTTTTTTATAGAGGATAAGTACGAATGCGGCATAGAGCTTTTCGGTACTGAGATAAAGTCCATGAGAATGGGTAAATGCAGTATTAAGGAAGCCTATGTGAGGATCGAGAATGGGGAGGCTTTCATCATCGGAATGAATGTGAGCCCCTATGAAAAGGGTAATATCTTCAACAAAGATCCTCTTCGTACCCGAAAGCTTCTTTTACACAGGGCTGAGATCAACAAGCTTGCAGGAAAGATAGCGGAAAAGGGCTATACCATAATGCCCCTGCAGGTTTATCTTAAAAACTCCAGAGCAAAGGTTGAAATAGGACTGGCAAGGGGTAAAAAGCTCTATGACAAGAGGCAGGATATAGCAAAGAAGGATATGAGAAGAGAGGTGGAGAGAGAGTTTAAGGAAAAGATAAGGGGTTAAATATCAAGGGCCTGTACAGGTTTCGACGGGGATTTTGAAGTAAGGATAGCCATCCGTGTTCCCATATCACGTTAAAAATGGAAAATAAATATAAACGCTGAAGATAGAAATTTAGCATTCGCAGCCTAAGGGCTGCTGTCTGTTCCGGATAGCCTACTGTCCGGAGTACAGGCATCAAGGAGGTAGGGAACCTGTGCTTCAAAGCTTTGAGAAGCATAGAGATATATGAAGCTACTAAAAAGGGCAGCCTGTCATTTGGCGGTTCTTGGAGGGAATGATAAAAAAATGACTGTGATGGGAGAGATCTTTAGGGACGAATTTTCGGACAGGGGTTCAATTCCCCTCAGGTCCACTTGAATTCCGGGTGTCGAACCCCTACCAAACAATTATGATAGGGGCTCGAAAGACCATGGGCTGTATTAGCCTTAATACGGGCTTTTTGAATGAAGAGAAGGACGATTTCCCACTGTCCATAGATGGGGTGCGGAAGTGGGTCCAAAATGAATTTGGTATCTACATAAGCAAATCAAGTGTGTGTGCCGTCAGAGATAAGTGCGGAGCTGATAAGCTGGAAGTTGGCGCTGCAAAAGCAATTCCGATACTTAGAAGCGATAAGGAGAAGGCAATTCTGGAAGCTTTCAAGGTTATGGGAGTGGTAAACAACGATTAGAAACTAAAAGGGCAGAACGATCTGCCCTTTTAAGTTACTCTATTTTATTGGTTTTCCGGCTTTTCATCTTCGCTGATATTATCTAAAGCATATCCCAGACACTGGATTACGACCTTATTCATGGAAGTGTTGTAGGTCTGTGAAAGTG
>JAILBX010000029.1 GCA_024680675.1 Lachnospiraceae bacterium
TCAGAACAAAGTAACCATAGTTCTTTTCTGCCTTGCGGATTGCATCCTCCTTGAAGGAATAGGTTTTTCCCCTAACGGGTGTTTCGTGTATCGTGAAATATTTCTGATACAGCTTTTCATCCTCGGAATCCGGAGTTCCGTCTATAGAAAGCTGCCGGAATGTAATATCCTCTTTATATGTACATTTGATCCATTTGGTAGCGGTATCTCCAAGTATTCATTTAAATCAATATGTATGGAAAATAAAGATCTAATTCTTGAGGATGAAAGCAGCAGGATTTTTTTCAATTGCACATATAAGGGCAATGATATACCTCATGATCTTAAAGATCTTTATGGCTATATAGATTCAGGAACCGTGAAGGGAGGACTGACAGAAATGATAGATAATGAAGTTGTTAAGGGAAGAGAAAATGAGCTTTGGAGCCTTGAATATATAAGAGAAGCCAATGTCTTAGCCGATGTCAGGGAAGATGGTAGAGAAGAAGGCAGAGAAGAAGGCAGGAAAGAAGGATGGAACAATGGTCAGAAATCTATAGTAAAAACAATGCTGGCTAAAGGAAAGACCATAGAGGACATTGCTGATCTTTGTGACCTGTCTGAAGACTTTGTAAGAGAAGTTGAAAAAGAGGTTGCTGAGGATACTCATTAAATTTCTCGTTTTGTTTTCATACGTAAGGAATAGAAAAAGCTTACCATAAGGGTTCTTACTTAAAAGATACATCTTTATTTATCACCAAACCAGCAGCTTGAAGATGAAGTAGGAATGGCAAAGACGATAGCGAGGCTTTCGTAGGGAGCTGCACGCTAACAGCGAAGGCGGGCGCTGTGCCCGGAGGGCCGTATATTATAAACTTTTTTAAAATCACAAAATACAATCAAGTCCTTGTATCACAACTCTACTCAAACTATAACCCCTCCTAACCCACCCTCCCCCTCAAATATAAAATTTTCCTAAAGTTTTCCCAAAACACTGCCGATAACCTAATTAGTCAGCAAATGAAGTCAACCTCGCAAATTTCTTCGCAATTTGCTCGTTATAAATCAGATTGCTTCGCAATCCCGCAGGTACCGGGCTTGAACCCGGCACCTGCGAAAAGCTTCTCCCACCATCTGAAGGTGGTGGGTTATCTTTTTGATTTATATATTAATTAAGAAAAAGTTCGCTTTTTATTTAAGCGTTTTACATAGATGAGGTAATACCTTTGAATTCAATGAATGTCCTTGCTCATAACATTCCGGGAATGTTTGCAAACAGACAACTGAATATGAGTAATACAAACAGAGCCAAGTCATCGGAAAAACTCTCATCCGGTTATAAAATAAACCGCGCTGCTGATGATGCGGCCGGTTTAACTATTTCCGAAAAGCTTCGCCATAAGGTAAGAAGCTTAAATCAGGGTTCTGATAATATTGAGGATGGGGTTTCCTTATGTCAGGTGGCAGACGGAGCGCTTGCTGAGACTCAGGATATTTTGCAGAAGATCAATATGCTGGCTATTAAGTCTTCTAACGGCACAAATACCCAGGAAGACAGACAGGCTATACAGGCTGAGATAGCAAAGCTTAAGGAAGAAATAAACAGAATCGCAAATTCTACAAGCTTTAACGAAAAAATACAGCCTTTAACAGGTGAATATAGAACAGATTCTGTTCCCGGAGGTACCATCACTTTTGAAGACATTCAGATGGAGAAGTGGGGGGATACTGTTACTTCTATGCAAAAATGGCCCTTCACTGAAAATGACGATCCCACAACATTAAAGCTTATTGCTGAAATCAATGGAAGCTCTACTATAGCCGATGGATCACAATATAATTTATATTATAGTTACGGAGTTAACCATAACGACTATAACTATTCATCGCTTCTTTTAGGTTATAAGAATGCCGAGGATACAGATCCTACCTTTGCAAACATTCACTATAGTAATATGAAGGTAAAACCAAATTCTTTTTCTATGGACATAGATAATCAAACCGTATCAAGAACCTTAACCTATGAAGATACTAAAAAGAATTTATCCTTTGAAATTGACCAGTCTGTTACCCTTGATCCCACAAATAAGATATATCAGATAGATTCAAAGTTTAGAAACACCGGCAGTGCAAGCGTTGACTCCTATATGTTCCTTCAATATTTCGATACAGCCTATGATAATAACGATGATGTGGAACATTATTTTACAAACTCAAGTGAGCTTCAAAAAGAAAGTCTCTTTACGGACGGTTTTGACTCTTCCTTTAAAAATCAGATTGATGCTTTAGGTGACAGTAAACTAAGTTCAAAGGTTAGCGATTGGTTAAGTAACGGCACAAATCCCGGAAGTCTTCCCGACAGTATGTCTATAGCTAACACAGAAAAATCATTACCTTTTTCAAGCTATATTGAATTTGATCATAGCAAAAAGGGTTTTCTTTCTGTAGCAGATTTTGATGGTAAAGACCATCTAAAATTCATCCAAAATTATAACACAGGCAGTGAATCCGGTAGGAAAAATCTGACTGGCATGGATCATACCTTTACCTATGCGACCTTTGGTGACAGCACTATAAAATTCGGAATAAAGGATGTGTATACAGACTCTAATGTGCCTAACGATAATATAAAGCTTAAGGATATTGATGTTAAAGTAAAGAAAGAGAAAACCTGGATCCAGTACAGTGACGTTAAAGAGGATGGCATGGAGATCAAAATGGTTGATGCTACCCTTAATGGACTTGGAATGGAAAGGGTTGACTTATCTACAAAAGACGGTGCTTTAGCCGCTATCGATACCACAAAGAACGCTATCGATAAGGTCAGCGCCTACAGGAGTCAGTTTGGTGCTTCCCAAAACAGATTAGAGTATGCTTATAAGATCAATCAGAATACCTCTGAGAATACGGATTCAGCAGAATCCCTGATCCGTGATACCGATATGTCCAAGGAAATCCTTAAATTCACCAAGGAAAATATCCTGAATCAGGCCGGACAGTCAATGTTCACCCAGTCTAACCAGTCCAGAGAATCTGTTTTAGCTCTTTTACAGTAATCCATATTATTAAACTCCTGCACCGATACAGTTAACATTGTAATCAAGGTAGCCATTTCGACTGCGTCCCGAATACAAAGTATCAGAGATGAATACACACTGCTAATAATCCAGGCTGTCTTCATTCAACAAAAATTCAAATAATCCCATGATCGTTATGCCTTGTTCATTTCTCCACACCGGAGTATTTCCACTTGTAATTATTATCTTTTTAAAAGAATCAGGTATTTTAATAAGCGATGCTTGTTCCTGTTCTATTTTTGCCTTATTATGTAATGCGTATGCAGATTGGATATAGTATCGTTTGCTTCCCTGATTA
>JAILBX010000050.1 GCA_024680675.1 Lachnospiraceae bacterium
TTATTTAAGCTATGGTTTCTTAATGGGTATAGGCCTTGGAACAGGATATCTTTCACCCGTAAAAACTCTTATGCTCTGGTTTAAGGATAATAAGGGTCTTGCAACAGGTCTTGCAGTTGCAGGCTTTGGTGCCGCAAAGGCCATTGCAAGTCCCATAATGACAAGGATCCTGGAAGCTTATCCTGACGGAAGCGGTGTATACAAGATGTTTTGGATACTGGCAGTTGCATATTTTATAATGATGTTTGTTGGACATCTTCTTCTTGCAAAGCCTGCAGACTGGCATGAGCCTGCAGCATCGGAAAAGACACCCAGCACTATGGATGTTATCAAATCAAAGCCCATAACCAACTACATTGGTATCTGGCTTATGTTTTATATAAACATAACATGTGGTCTTGCTCTTATTTCCCAGGAAAAGTCAATAGTTAAATGTGTAGGCCTTGTGGCTTCCGCCGGACTGATCTCTTCAATATCAGCTATATTTAATGCAGGTGGAAGACTTGGATTCTCAACCTGGGCTGATTTCCAGAAGGACAGAAATACGATTTATAAGATCATATTCATACTATCAATCGTGGCAACCACTCTTGTAATAATAACAAAGGGTATTTTAAACGGGGAAGGAAATGCTCTTCTTATCACCCTTGATCTTATTCTTATATTTGTCGTTAATGCCGGATACGGCGGAGGCTTCTCCAATGTTCCCACACTTTTGTCGGATCATTATGGAATGGGAAGTATAAGTGCCATCCACGGTCTTACTCTTTCAGCCTGGGCTATAGCCGGTCTTACCGGAAACCAGGTGGCAACCTTTATCGTTAACCATACAGGTGAGTTCATAGAGCATGACGGTGTTATGATAAACCCTGTGGGATATCAGAACGTATTATACTTCACTATCGTTATGTATATAATCGCCCTTGTGATCTGCTTTGCCTTTGTAAGACCAAGCGGTAAGGCAGCCAAGGAGAAGGCAGCTAAATAAAGGAGTCTTAATATGTATAATGAGGGAAAAATCTATCTTGGAAAGTCAGGAGACGAAAAGATATATATCTATCCCAAAATGGCCAACAGACACGGAATGATAGCCGGCGCCACGGGAACAGGTAAGACCGTTTCCTTAAAGGTAATGGCTGAGTCCTTCAGTGATGCGGGAGTTCCGGTATTTCTGGCTGATATAAAAGGTGATCTTTCGGGAATGTGCATTCCCGGCACGGAAACGGAAAGCCTGAAGGAAAGAATAGACGAGTTCGGATTGAGAGAGGATGGTTTTAGCTTTAAAAAGTTTCCCTCCTCCTATTGGGATGTCTATCAGGAAGTTGGAATTCCCTTAAGGACCACCATATCCGAGATAGGTCCCATACTGCTCTCAAGAATACTTAAGTTAAACAATACCCAGTCGGATATATTGACTGTTATCTTCAAAATAGCAGATGATGAGGATCTTTTACTGATAGATACAAAGGATCTGAAGGCTATGCTAAATTACGTGGGAGAAAATGCCAAGGAATATAGCCTAAGCTACGGCAATATAGCAAAGACCAGTCTCGGAGCCATCGTAAGGGCGGTTATTGCTCTGGAAGCTGAAGGAGGAGAGCTCTTCTTTGGAGAAGAGGCTTTAAATATAACCGACTGGATGAGGACCAACAGTGAAGGTAAGGGTTATATAAATATCCTGGAATGTGAGAAGCTTGTAAATAATCCCACCATGTATTCCACCTTCCTTCTCTGGATGTTATCGGAGTTATACGAAAGCCTTCCGGAGGCAGGAGACCTTGAAAAACCAAGAATGGTATTTTTCTTTGATGAGGCCCATATGCTTTTCCAGACAGCCTCGGATGAGCTGCTGGAAAAAATAGAACAGATAGTAAAGCTCATAAGATCCAAGGGGATAGGAGTTTACTTTATAACCCAGAGTCCCAAGGATATTCCAAACGGAGTTCTGGCTCAGCTTGGAAATAAGGTTCAGCATGCTCTCAGAGCCTATACTCCTGCAGAGCAGAAGGCGGCAAAGTCCGCGGCTGATTCCTTCAGGGAAAACCCTGAATTTGATACCTATGAGACTCTGACAAATCTTGGTATCGGAGAAGCCCTGGTATCGGTCCTTGATGAAGAGGGGGTACCTTCCATTGTTAAAAAGGTAAGGATATTGCCACCCCAGAGTCAGATGGCTCCGGCAGATGAGGGAACAAGACAGGCTGTCATAAATTCTTCTGAGTTTACTCTTAAATATCAAAACTCTATAGACAGAGATTCAGCTTACGAAAGACTGAACCTTAAGAGGGAAGAGGAAGAAAAGAAGGAAAAAGAGGAAAAGGAAGCTGCTCTTAAGGAAAAGGAAGAGGCAGAAAAGAAGAAGCAGGAAGAAAAGGAAAGACTGGCCAGGGAAAAGCAGGAGCAAAGAGAAGCCGAAAGAGCTAGAAAAGAGGCTGCAAAGGCTGAGGAAAGAGCAAGGAAGGAAGCTGAAAGAGAGGCTGAAAAGAAGAAGAAGGTCTTTAAGACAGCTTCAAAGAATGTGGCTTCATCTGCTGCAGGAAGCGTTGGAAGAGAGGTAGGAAATATTCTCGGAAAAAGCGTTGGCGGAAGCTTTGGAAAGAAGCTTGGAGGCAACCTTGGAGCATCCCTTGGGCGAGGAATAATCGGAACCCTCTTTAAATTGTAGACAAAGAGAAGAAAAAAACTTATATGATCAGGTAGAAAAGATGGAAAAAAAAGAATTGATCATCGTCATTGATTATGGCGGCCAGTACAACCAGCTTGTGGCAAGAAGAGTCAGAGAAAGCAATGTTTACTGTGAAATATATTCCTATAAAACGGATCTGGAAACAATAAAATCCATGAATCCCAAGGGAATAATACTTACAGGAGGACCAAACAGCTGTTATGCAGAGGGA
>JAILBX010000053.1 GCA_024680675.1 Lachnospiraceae bacterium
GCTTTGAAGTATGATCCCGATGTGGCAAGTGCTCCCTATGTGGTAGCAAAAGGAGAAGATTTTCTGGCGGCAAGGATCAAGGAGGAGGCAAAGGCCCATAAGGTTGAAATAGTTGAGAATAAACCTTTAGCAAGGATGCTGTATTACAATGTGGAGCTGGGGGATGTTATACCCCAGGAACTATATCAGATGGTTGCGGAAATATTAGCTGTGATCTTTAATAAGCGTTCTGCGTAAAAAGGGTGAAGATGTATGAATATAGCAGGAATGAAGATCGGTAAAGCCGATGTGGGCGTTGCACTTTATTTGCTATTCGCTTTCATATTCCTTATAGTACCGGTAAGTCCTATAATACTGGATATCTGTCTTGCTACGGATATGGCCATTTCCTTTGCGATCATGTTTAACTGCATGTTTTGCAAGGAAGTGCTTGATATGAGTAATTTTCCAACTATACTTTTGTTTTCCACTATTTTCAGAATATCCCTTAACGTGTCATCCACAAGACTGATACTGTCTAAGGGAGATGCGGGAAATGTGGTAAATACCTTTGGTAATTTCGTTGGCGGCGGTGATCTTGTTATAGGTATCATAATATTTATAATACTTATAATCATTCAGTTTATGGTCATTAACAAAGGTACAGAAAGAATCGCTGAGGTTACTGCGAGATTTACTCTTGATGCTATGCCCGGTAAGCAGATGGCTATAGATGCGGATCTAAATACCGGCGCCATAGATGACGCCGAGGCCAAGAGACAGAGGGACAAGCTGCAGGAGGAATCCAATTTCTTCGGAGCTATGGACGGTGCAGTTAAGTATGTTAAGGGTGATTCAACATCAGGACTTATCATAACTGCAGTAAATGTAATAGGTGGCATAGCAACAGGAATGTTAAATCAGGGTCTTGGTATCGCCGAGGCTGTTCAAAAGTATACCATACTTACAATAGGTGACGGTCTTGTCAGTCAGATCCCTTCCCTTATCATATCCCTGTCAACAGGTATTCTTATAACCAAGGGAAGTAAGGAACAGGAATTCGGACAAACAGTTGTAAAACAGATCTTTGGAATGCCAAGGGCACTTTACTTTGTGGGCGGAGTTATATGCCTGCTTGGACTTATCACACCCTTGAATACCATCCTTTTTCTTACTATAGGCATAGCCTTTGTAATGATAGGCAGATATGTGGCTAATCTTGTGCAGGAGGAAGAGGTGGAGACCAGGGTAGATGAGACCGAGGCTGCGGCAGAGGAGGTAAGAAAGCCGGAAAATGTCACCTCTCTTTTACAGGTTGATCCCATAGAGCTGGAGTTTGGATACGGTATAATTCCCCTTGCGGATGTAAATCAGGGGGGAGACCTTCTTGACAGAGTTGTAATGATAAGAAGACAGATCGCCCTTGAATTAGGTACTGTTGTGCCTATCATAAGACTGAGGGATAACATACAGCTTAACCCCAATCAATATATAATAAAAATAAAGGGTATACAGGTAAGTGAAGGCGAGATCCTTTTTGATCACTATATGGCTATGAATCCCGGCTTTGTTGAGGAAGAAATATCAGGTATTCCCACCTTTGAACCTTCCTTCCACCTTCCTGCCATATGGATAACCGAATCCCAAAGGGAAAGAGCTGAAAGCGTGGGCTATACCGTTGTAGATCCTCCGAGTATAATAGCTACCCATTTAACGGAGATAATAAGACAGCATATAGCAGAGCTTCTTTCCAGACAGGATGTTCAGAATCTTATTAATAATCTTAAAGAAAACTCGCCTTCTGTTGTGGATGAGCTTACACCCAAGCTTCTTGGCATAGGTGAGATACAGAAGGTGTTACAGAATCTCTTAAATGAGGGTATATCCATAAGAGATCTTCTAACGATATTTGAAACTCTTGCAGACCATGCCGTGGTCACAAGGGATACGGACGTGCTTACGGAATATGTGAGACAGGCCTTAAAAAGGGCTATATCGGCCAAGTTTTTCACGGCCGGGGAAACCACCAGCGTAGTTACTCTGGATCCAAAGATAGAACAGGAAATAATGTCAAGTGTCAAACAGACAGAACAGGGTGCCTACCTTACCCTGGATCCTGAGAGGACAAGGGCAATAATGAAGTCGGTGGAAACTGAAATAGCAAAGCTTGAAAATCTGGGTAAAAATCCTATAATCATAACATCGCCTATTGTACGATTATACTTTAAAAAGCTGACAGAGGATTATTTTAAGGATCTGATAGTTGTATCCTATAACGAGGTGGACAGTAACATCAATCTTCAGTCGGTGGGAATGGTGACGGCATAATAAATGATCATTAAGAAATTTGAAGGAAAAACTGAAGAAGAGGCAACGGCTCTTGCCAAGAAGGAGCTTGGCAGCTCTGTTGTGATAATGAATGTGAAAAAGACCAAGAAAAAGGGACTTTTCTCATTTTTCAGCCGTCCAAGGGTAGAAGTTACAGTTGCATTGGAGGATGAAAGAGAGAGACTACCCTTTAGATCCATGACGCCCTTAAAGCCGGTGAATACAGCTATGCCGCCTTTAAAGCAGGGGGCAGGTAAGGCAAGCGAGGCTAAGAAGAAGGGGGAGAGCAGGATAAATGTCCTTGCAGATGAAAATATCAAGCCCGATAAGCTGGGCATGCCGGATATTTCAGACAAAACAGAGGAAAAGTCCCCAAAAGAGGAAGAAAAGAATGCAGTTAAGGGGGACAAGCTTTTAGAAGAAAAGCTTGACAGTCTCCAAAGCTTCATTGAGAAGCAGCTTGCAAAGGAAGAAATAGATAATAAAGATAAGACAGACTCTGAGCAGGTTTCTTATCTTAAGCTTATATATAACTCTCTTATAGACAATGAAGTGGATGAAAAATATGCAAATGAAGTAATAAATGAGGTTGGAAAGGCCGGAAACGACAATTCCACCATTGATTTTGTGCTTTCAAATGTTTATCAGAAAATGATCCTTCAGTTCGGACAGCCAAAGACACTGATACCTGCAAAGGAAGGAGCCAAGGCCGTATTTTTCATAGGCCCCACGGGAGTGGGAAAAACCACTACAATAGCAAAAATAGCATCAGATCTCAGTGTTAACAAGAAGAAAAAGATCGCCCTTTTAACCTGCGATACCTACAGGATAGGAGCAGCGGAACAGCTTAGAACCTATGCCGGAATATTGAATGCACCCTTCAGAGTTATCTATTCAAAGGACGAAATGGAGGATGCCCTGAAGGAGTTTGGAAAATACGACTATATTCTTGTGGATACAGCCGGACATTCCCATAATAATGATGAATTGAAAAGCGGAATGGTACAGTTTATAGCCTGTGTACCAAAGGAAATGGAAAAGGATATATTTTTAGTCCTTTCTGCCACTACAAAATACAGGGATCTTCTGAGTATAGTAGATGCCTATTCTGATTTTGATGACTATAAGCTTATATTTACAAAGCTGGATGAAACAGAGGCTTATGGAAACCTCTTTAATATCCGGATGTATACAAAAGCTGATATTTCTTATGTAACTTGCGGACAAAGCGTCCCTGATGACATAGAAGCGTTTTCACCACAGACAACTGTGAAACAGCTGTTAGGAGGTAAGTGATATGGATCAGGCAGAGAAGTTAAGAAATATCATAAAACGAAGTGAACAGGCAAGGAGCCTTGCCAGGGTAATTACGGTTACCAGCGGTAAAGGCGGCGTGGGTAAGTCCAATGTTTCCATAAATCTGGCAGTTCAGCTTAAAAAGCTGAATAAAAAGGTTATAATCTTTGATGCGGATTTCGGACTGGCAAATATAGAGGTTATGTTTGGGGCAGTACCAAAGCATAATCTGTCCGATCTTATATATCAGGGAAAGAATATAAAGGATATAATAACCCAGGGTCCTATGGATATAGGCTTTATATCCGGAGGATCGGGCATAGCCGGTCTCTCAAACCTGGGGAGAGATTATATAAATTATCTTGTTCAGAATCTTGCCGAGCTTGACTCCCTGGCGGATGTTATAATAATAGACACGGGAGCAGGCATATCGGATGCTGTAATAGAATTTCTGGTGGCAAGCGGAGAGGTACTTTTGGTAACCACACCGGAGCCTACATCCATAACGGATTCCTACTCCCTGCTTAAGGCTCTCAACAGGCATCCCAGATACAACAGGGAGATGACATTGATAAAGGTAGTGGCAAATAAGGTATCGGGGGCTGAAGAGGGAAGAGTGCTTTATAATAAACTCAGTGCAGTTGTAAACAGGTATCTTAAGATGCCTATCCAATATTTAGGTTATGTACCGGAGGATTCACAACTGGTTAAGGCTGTGATGCAGCAGACGCCAATTTCAATAGCAAATCCAAACGCAAGGTCATCCAAGGCATTTGAGGTTCTGGCAGGAACTCTTACGGGGATGGAGCCTGTGGCAGCCTATCAAAAGCATGGAATGGCAGCTTTTTTTGCAAATATGGTAAGAGGGAAAAAATTTGTTTAGCAGGGGGAAGCGATTATGTTATCAAAGTATGTAAAAGTAGGGGATAAGATCGATATTGAAACAGTAGGCCATTTGGGGAATGACGACTCAATGGATGAAAAGCGCCAATATAAGAGCTCTGTTTTTGATATAATATCTGAGGATCAGGTTAAGGTGGCAATGCCAATGGAGCATGGAAAGCTGGTTCTTTTGCCTGTGGACGGGGAGTATAACCTTTGTTTTTATACTTCTTCGGGTCTTTTCCAGTGTTTGGCAAGGGTTATAGACAGATATAAAAATGACAGTGTGTTTGTATTGGTCATGGAGCTTACTACTGATCTTTCAAAATATCAGAGAAGAGAGTATTACAGATTAAACTGTGTATTGGATATGAAGTCAAGAGCAGTTAAGGAGGAGGAAGGAGACGTCCATCTTGAAAAGGTGGAATTTTTGGATACCGATATTACTTTTAATAACGGAATAATGGTTGATATTTCCGGAGGAGGCGCCAGATTCATATCAAGGGTCAAATATCCTGTGGGGACGGAAATACTTTTTGTTTTTAAACTCTTTGTCAGCGGAAAGCTGAATGAATATAAATTGAAGGGCAGAGTGCTCTATTCGGAGAGCATGCCCAATAACAAAAGCAATTACGAACACAGGATCCAGTTTGTGGATATCTTAAATGACGAAAGAGAAAGTATTATAAGGTATATATTTGAAGAAGAAAGAAAAATCAGAAGAAGGGTTAAGGGATAAAAAATGAAGAAAAAAATATTGATC
>JAILBX010000054.1 GCA_024680675.1 Lachnospiraceae bacterium
AAATCCACCTGCTTCTGAAGCTTTAAGGGATCGCTCCAGTAATCATCCCCTTCAAGGTAGGCAAGGTATTCTCCCCTGCATTCCATGGTGGTCTGATATACGTTCAGGGTAGGACGCCCCAGATTTTTTTCCCTGTACAAAAGCTTAACTGTCCTCTTTTTGTACTCTTCCCTGGCAAGAAGGTCATTTATCACCGCCCTTGTGGAATCCGTGGAGCAATCCTCTCCCACTATTACCTCAAAGTCAAAATCCGTCTTCTGGTCAAGTACACTTTTTAAAGCCTTCTCAACATATTTTTCATGATTATAGGTAATAAATATAACGCTAACTTTAGGCTCTTTGCTCATAAACCTCACCTTGCTCCACCTTAAACACAAGCTGGCAGTTTTCAATAGTTGATATTCTGTGTGCTATTATTATAAGTGTTTTTCTTCCCATCAGGGAGTCAATGGCTTCCATTACCGCCGCCTCGGTATCATTATCGAGGGCAGAGGTTGCCTCATCAAGAACCAGTATCTCAGGATCATCATATAATGCCCTTGCTATTCCTATTCTCTGTCTCTGTCCTCCCGAAAGCCTTACTCCTCTTTCTCCCACCATGGTATCAAGTCCCTCAGGAAGGGAATTTACAAAGTCATAAAGCTGAGCCTCCATCAAAGCCTCTAAGACCTTCTTATCATCTATTTTATCCTCATCTATCCCAAAGGCCACATTATTTCTTATGGATTCATCGGAAAGATAGATGGACTGAGGGATATAGGCAAGCTTCTTAGACCATTTTATGGGATTTTTATGAACATCCATGGAGCCATACATTATCCTTCCCTCTGTGGGGGTAAGAATCCCCAGTATAAGGTCTGCAAGCGTTGACTTTCCTGCTCCGCTCTGGCCTACTATCCCCACGGCATATCCTAAGGGGATCTTTAAGGAAACCCTATTTAAAACATCCTTTTGGGTATGAGGGTATCTGTATGACACTCCTTCAATACTTATGGAATCTGCCTTTTCATCCTCTCTGTGGCCTCCCAGATCCTCAATCTCGAAGTCCTTCATATCCTCTGTATCCTTGATATCCCTGTATATAAGATCCACCGAGGGCTTTAAGAAAACGATTAGGTTGGCATAATTGTTTATCTTACTGGCAGAGGGAAGAAGCTTAAAGGCCGCAACGGCAAAGGCTGCCAGCTGGGGGATCATGCTGTTTAAATCCTGCCCGCTTCTTATCTTGATAAGAAGGACGGTAAGTATTGCCCCCACGCATACGGTTTCAATAAAATATTTAGGCACATTACCTAAAACATTATTATTCCTCACCGCCGTCATTTTTTTCTTTCCATGATCCACAAAGGAATTAACAAAATACTTCTCCCTGTGAAGTATCTTAATATCCTTTACCGCTCCCAGAGCCTGATTTATGGACTGGTGCATTTTCCCGTCATATATCTGGTTTATCTTTCCGTATTCCTTTGCCTTGTTCTTAAAAAGCAAGAGATAGAGTCCGGTAAATACCATCAATATAAGCACAACCGATACAGTGATAAACCAGTCAATTATAAGAAGATAGATACTTAAAGCCACACAGACCAAAAACTCGGACAGAAGAGAAAACACACTTAAAAGCATCTGAAAGAGTCTTTCCGAATCAAGCATTACATTTCTCACCATCTCCGCAGAGTTTTTATCCAAATGGTAGGTATAGGGCTTTTTCAGGTAACAGTCTATAAGTCTTCCCGATATTATAAGCTGATTCTTGTAAATAAAGGTATATTGTACATAATTTAACCATAACAAAAAAGCGTTTTTAATTATATAGACCATTATAAGACCCAGGGTAACAATAAAGAAAAAGTCTCTTTCATCCTTAACCCCAAAGGCATCATAAATAAACTGCAGCAAGGGATTGGAATGGATCTTTGAAGGGTCTGTTAAAATGGATACCAGCTGGGTTATAAGAGAAACTCCCACTAACTCCATAAGAGCTCCGAAAAAAAGTCCCAGGCAGAGGAGACAGGAGTTGATCTTTTGCTTTTTATCAAAAATATAGTTCAGTTTAAATAAAATATTCATCTTTTTAATACGTTCTTTTCCCAAAGATACGGATACAGACTTGAAAATGCTATCTCCCCGTCTGCAAAGGACGCACCCTTGTCATTTATCACCTTCATTACAAGCCCCCTGACCTTAGGAGGATCTATGAGCTTACACTGACTGAAATCCTGATTGTTTACTGTATCTGAAAAATATTCCTTCAAGGGTCCCTGCATCCATTCGACTATAGGAGTGTTAAAGCCTATCTTTGTTTTTCTGTAGGCTATATCCTCCGGCATAAAGGGTGCCAGAGCATCTCTTATAACGGACTTTGAGTAGCCCCCATGAAGCTTTGATCTAAAGCCTATGGAAAAAGCGAAAGAAACTATCCTGTGATCTAAAAAGGGCATCCTTATCTCTACGCTGTTGGCCATGCTGTATCTGTCATAGTTTCTTAGAAGGGTAGGCAGGATATTTTCATGGGACGAAGCATAGAGTATCTTATTTAAGCTGTCAAAGCTCTTGTAGGAAGGGTGATCCTTACCTCTTACCTCCTTATAGGCCATCTGCTTCTTCTTTAAAAAACCTTTCAGCTTTCTCTTAAGATAGCGTCTGTACACAGCCCCCTTTGTATTATCCCTTAAAGCCATGTTACTATTATCCTTAGGGAAGGAGTCAATATAGGCAGTCAGTATCATATCCCTTTCATCCCTCCCCCTGGCATCATCTAAGGCATGGATAAAGTCAAAGGTATATCCTCCAAAAAGCTCATCAGCCCCATGACCATCAATAGTAACCGTAGTTCCGTCCTTTTTTAATTCCCCGTAAAGAAGCATCATGGGTATAGGACTTGTAAGATAGATATCCTCAAAAAGATATATCATATCATCCAGTCTGTCTATAGCCTTAAGAGGGTCTATTTCCACAAAGCTTGAAGCTATGCCAAGATAGTCTGTTACCTTCTTTGCATAAGGGCTTTCATCCATTGTGGTTCCCGGAAAGGCTGCCACATAGGCATGCTGCCAGTCACTGCTCATCCTTAGCTCCCTGTCATTTTTTGAGAGGTAGGCCATGGAGCACATGGTGGCAGAGGAATCAAGGCCTCCTGACAAAGCGGTGCCTATTGTAACATCGGCTCTCATCCTAAGCTTGCAGGCGTCAAGAAAGAGCTCCCTGAAAAGCTCCACCTGCCCCTCATAGGAGGAGGGCACCTTATCAGTCATCAAATTATCCAGAGTATTATAGAAGGGCTTTATCCTTAAGCCTTCCTTATCTATATATCCATAGCTTCCGGGGGGGAATCTGAATATTCCCTCTATGACGCATTCCTCCGTGGATTCGTAATATACTATCCTTTCCCTGTCACAGACTATATCCATATTGGGTTTAAGCTCTTCCATAAGAGGAAAAAGAGCCTTCATTTCAGAGGCAAAGCCATAGGCCTTATCCCTCCCCTTAAGTCTTGTATAATAAAGGGGTTTAACTCCGAATCTGTCCCTGCTTAAAAAAAGCTGCTTTTTTGTCCTGTCCCAAATGGAAAAGGCCCACATTCCGTTAAATTTTTTCAGACATTCCTCCCCCCACTCAATATAGGAGGCAAGTATGACCTCTGAATCACTGTCACTTTCAAAGCTATAGCCCAAGGTCTCAAGCTCAGCTCTTATTTCCAGAAAATTATAGATCTCACCGTTAAATACAAGAACATATCTATTATTTCCGTAAAACATGGGCTGTCTGCCCTTTTCAGAGAGATCCAGGATGGAAAGTCTTCTATGACCTAAGCTTATTCCCTCCTCCTGCCAGATCCCCCTGTCATCGGGTCCTCTGTGGATAAGAGTATCCAGACATTTATCGGCCAGGTCTCTGTCTATATTGGCATTTACTGCTCCAAATATACCACACATAAATTATCTGCCCTTTTTTAATCGAAATTTTATGATCTCAAGCATCTCCTTAAGCTTTATGGCCCTGTAGTTATAAAGCTGCCTTTTAGCCTTTTTTACCCTTGGAGCCTTATCCTTTTGCTTAAGATCATAGAGGAAGAGATCCTCCCCTTTAATATCAGCAACTATATTGGCATCTACAGGTCTTAAGATCCGCCCATAGCTTCTTATTACCTTATAGGGAAGCTCTCTGGAGGATAAGGCATATCTTATTTTGCTCTTTTCCCCTGTTTCTGCCACTCTCTTATTCCCGTAGAGATCTGTTATAAATTTCTCTTCAATATCCCTGAGCCTCAGTTTTTTGTTCTCAAAAAAAGCATCATAAACCGCAAGAGACTCTTCAAGGGAAGAAAAGCTGTAGTCCTTTCTTCCAAAGAGCATGGGAACCTGAAGCTCTAAGCTTCCTCCATCCGAATGCTCTCCCTCCTCCATAAAATTCGTGGTCAGGGAAACCCTTGGATAAAGAAAATACATATCCTTTTCCACCAGGTACTTTATATTATATTTAAGCCAGGATCTTTCAGACCAGCCCGATACATTATCAGGTATGTCAAAGCCGGCTATATCCCCTTCCTTAAAGGTGGATAACCAGCTTCTAAAGTCCTGCCACATCTTACTGCTGTAGGCCTGTCCCCAGGAAGAGGCAAATTGCATATAATAGTTGTCATAGCCATCATCTATTGCATAAAAAGGCTCCCTGGTATGGACATTTAAAAGGTGATCATAGAGGGATATCCCCCCTATTTTATCATCATCCTTTGCCATATTAAGGGCGGCCAGGCTGTAATTATAAAAATCCTCTGCCACAAGAAGATCATCCTCAAGGATTATAACGCTTCCATATTCCAGAGCATGATCACCGCACTCTAACACATGGGCCTTAAGACCCAGATTTTTCTCATGGCATATTACCTTTAACTCTCCATGATCCCAGTCTGTTTTCCTTGCGCACTCCACCACATCCTCGTTATCCCCTTTATCAATGGAGATTATAAGGGTAATATCCTCATCCTTTGGATAGCTTGCCCTCTTTAAGGAGCTTAAAAGTCTTTCCAGGGATCTCTTCCTGTTATAGGCAACTACTACTATAGCCGGCTTATTCATGATCTCTACCTTCCTTAAGTGCAAGGATCAGCCGGTCAGGATCTTTAAAGGCATCTATATTGGATCTTATGAATGCCTCGTCCCTGTCCCACCATTTAAGCTTCAAAAGCTCCTCTGCCTTATCCCTGTCAAATCTTTCCCCTATCTTTTTTGCAGGTATCCCTGCATATATACCATAAGCCTCCAGCTCCCCCTTTACCAGGGCTTTGGCTCCCACAACAGCTCCGTCTCCTATCCTTGCACCCTCAAGGATACTCACATCATTTCCTATCCAGACATCATTTCCTATTTCCACCTGGATCCCCAGAGCTTTATCAATATATTCAGCCTCTTCAAAGCTGTCCTTTTTAACATAGCTGTATCCCATCTGTCCTTTAGAGGAATAAAAGGCAGGATGAAGAGCTGCAAAGCCCCTTACGGGGTGTCTTCCCAAAACAGTCCTTACTCCGCTGCCTATGGAGCTGTACCTGCCTATCCTTGTATTGGACAGATCCCCCCTGCTGTTAACATAGCTTCCGTAGCCCAGAATAACATTGGATAAAACCGTGTTCTTTCCAACATAATTCTTTCCACACAAGACAGAGCCCTTATTTAAATAGGAGCCCTGCTTCATAATGCTCTTTCTTCTGACCTCTGTTGCCATCCTTACAAAGGGGTATATGATCCTTCTGTATACAAGTGAAAGGATTTCTTCAAGCTTTCTTTTCAACATAGATACATGATATTATAAACTGTGAAAAAATACAACTAAACACAGACAGTGGTGTAGCTTTTTATTTTTAATTGTCATATAATAAAGATTGGGTTTTATTGGAGGAGTATATGTTATTTAATTCTTACATTTTTGTTCTGCTTTTTCTCCCGCTGACGGTGATGATATATCACTTAATAAACAAACATGGCCACTACACTGCTGCCAAGCTTTTCCTTCTTGGCATGTCACTGTGGTTTTATTGTTATACAAAACCCGAAAATGTGTTGGTACTGCTTCTTAGCATAGTATTTAACTACCTTGTATCCCTTCTGTTTAAAAAGCTTGAAAAAAACTCAGTAAAAAAGCTGACCCTTTTTCTTTCGGTTACAGTAAACTTAGCCCTTCTTATCTATTTTAAATACACGGGCTTTCTTGTCACTGTTGTAAATGATCTGTCCGGAAGCAGCTTTTCTGTTGAAAATCTTTTGCTTCCTATGGGTATAAGCTTCTTTACCTTTTCTCAGATAAGCTTTCTTGTTGACAGCTACAGAGATCCTGATAGCAGCTACAGCCTTCTTGATTACGCATTATTTATAAGCTTTTTTCCAAAGATCGCCCAGGGTCCCATCGCCTTTGCAAAGGAAATGATACCCCAGTTTAACGATTCCTTAAGGAAAACCTTAAATTATGAAAATATGGCTAAGGGCATTATGATCTTTTCCTTTGGTCTTGCAAAGAAGGTTCTTATAGCGGATCAGATGGCCAAGATGGCAGATTGGGGCTATACAAATTTAAACCTTGTAGATTCATCCCTTGCTCTTATAACCATACTTGCCTATACCATGCAGATTTATTTCGATTTCTCAGGCTACTGTGATATGGCCTCAGGGATCTGCCTTATGATAAATATCGAGCTTCCCGTAAACTTTGATTCACCCTACAGGGCTCTTTCCATTAACGAGTTCTGGAAAAGATGGCATATAACCTTAACCCGCTTTTTCAGAAATTATGTTTATTTTCCCTTAGGCGGATCAAGAAAGGGAGCCTTCAGGACTTATCTTAATATTTTTATCATCTATCTTTTAAGCGGCATCTGGCATGGTGCAAATTATACCTTTATTCTCTGGGGCGTTATTTACGGGATCGGTATGTGTATAAGCAAGGCCATAAGTCCTGTAACGCAAAAGCTCCCCAGGGTATTGAGATTTATTATGACCTTCAGCTTTGTGAATTTTGCCTGGATATTCTTCAGGGCGGCTACTGTGGAAAATGCCCTGCATCTAATAAAAACTCTGTTTTCCTTTACCTTTAAACCCATTCCGGCAGACTTTATAGTAAAGTCCCTGCCTGTTGAAACAGAGCTTTTGCAATGGATCCTTAATGAACAGTTCCCGGGAAGCACAAATATAAGCGGAATGATCTTTATTCTTATCTGGCTTATATTCGCAATAGTTGCCTCCATAGCCTTTAAAAATCCCATTGAAAGGGCGAAGAACTTTAAGCCCAAAGGCTCTTCTGTAATTGTTACGGTTATTTTACTTGTATGGTCCGTACTTTCTCTTTCTGAGGTAAGTACCTTTATCTACACAAATTTCTAGGTGAATAAATGACTAACGAACAATATGTAAAAAGATCAGTTATCATTACCGCAGTAATACTGCTTGTCATATGCCTGCTTGTGATCATTATAGATCCCTTTTCCAGGTACCATAAGCCTCTCTTTGGCCTGGCGCCGGTGGAAACAGAGGAAAGATACTCTGTTATAGGACTTGCAAGAAATATGGACTACGATACGGTCCTTATGGGATCCTCTATGTCCGAAAACTTTGTGGATGCCTGGTTTGAAGACGGACATTTTGGGAATTCCTGCCAGAAGCTTTCCCTTCAGGGTGCCCATCAGAACGATTATTATCCTGTTTTTGAGGAGATCCTTAAAAGACCTGGACTTAAAAATGTGGTATTCAGCCTTGATAACTATCTTCTGGATGACGAAAGGGATAAGTACCCGCTCACCATACCGGAATACTATATGAAAAAGCCCGGCAGTATAACAGATATATACTATCTGCTTAATAAATCCGTGATCTTCTACTTTTTACCCAGGTTTTTAATGTTAAATGTTTCAGAGGGTTATTCCGACGACAATGCCTATGTTTGGGCTGATGATTATTCCTTTTCAAAATATATCGCAAGGGCTGATTATATTGCCACCAGAAGGATCGCTCCTCTTGAGGAAAAGCCCTATGACTACTACTTTAAGAATACAGATGTTATTATAGAAAACCTTAATCACTATATTAAACAGCGTCCTGATGTGACCTTCTACTTCTATGCCCCTCCCTACAGTATCCTCTTTTGGGATGTGGCAAAGTTAGACGGCAGCCTTACCGCGGAAATATGTGCCCTTTCAAGGCTTTATGAGGCTCTGCTTCAAAATCCAAATGTCAGGCTCTTCTATTTTCAGGACGACTATGATATTGTCACAGATCTTGACCGTTACAGAGACTATTCCCATTACGATCAGGAGGTTAACAGAAGCATGTACGAAGCAATGCGAAATGGGGACTATGAAATGACTCTGGATACCTACTATGACAGGCTTCTTGATATGTATAACTATGCTGCAACATATGATTATGAAAGCTGTTTCCATTAGTATAACGATCGCAAAATAACTGGACTAATGCGAAGTATGCTTGCCCGAGAGTGCGTATCTGAAAACGCAGGCGTAGCGGGCTACGCTGAGGATTTCAGATGCGTGCTATCGGGATAAGCAGGCAAGCATTTGGTCCAG
>JAILBX010000058.1 GCA_024680675.1 Lachnospiraceae bacterium
CCCTTTTCCGAATAGACTGCTTCTCCTGCCCTCTGTACTATATATGGTGCACCGTTATACTTTGTTCCGTGCCTTCTTGCCCATAAGGGATGGAGATATTCTCCCCCTGCCTTAAGCTCCTTTGGAATAACAGTAAAGCCAAGTCTCAGTCCGGTAAAGCCGGCATTCTTTGAGAAGGATCTGAACTCTATAGCACAGGTCTTTGCTCCTTTACACTCGTAAATACTATGAGGCAGTGAACTGTCCGAAATATATGCCTCATAAGCCGCATCATAAAGGATAACTGCACCTATGCTGTTTGCATGATCTACCCATTCCTGCAGTCTTTCCTTTGTTATAGTTGCTCCCGTAGGGTTATTTGGATAACACAGGTAAATAAGATCCGGTTTTGATCTTGGTATCTCTGGCACAAATGAATTATCGGCAGTACATGGCATATATACAACCTTACTCCAGGTTCCCAGATTCTCATCGTAAATACCGGTCCTGCCCGCCATTACATTTGAGTCCACATAGACAGGATATACAGGATCACAGACAGCAATGATATTTTCTTCCCCGAATATCTCCTGAATATTTGAACAGTCACTCTTTGCCCCGTCTGAAATAAATATCTCGTCGGCACTTATATCGCAAAGCCTTTTTGCATAATCCTCTTTAGCGATAGTTTCTCTTAAAAACTCATATCCAAGATCGGGAGCATACCCTCTGAAGCTTTCCTTACTGCCCATTTCGTCAACTGCTTTATGAAGAGCTTCTATTATTGATGGCGCAAGGGGCTTTGTTACATCACCTATTCCCAGTCTGATTATATCTGAACCGGGATGATCACTTTCATATTTCTTTACTTTTTTTCCTATCGTTGAAAACAGATAGCTTCCGGGCAGCTTAAGATAATTTTCATTTACTGTAGCCATTTTTTTCCTCCCACATGGTCTTACCCATAACCAGCTTTTCAGCCGGATTCCTTATAAGCTTTAAATTGTACTTTTCCACCATATCCAATGCTTTATTTTCAGTTTCCTTAACATCTATCATGCTTACTCTGTGAACATCAAGTCCTATGATCACATCATTACCGATCTTTCCTGCCAGCTCCCAAAAAAGCTCATTTGGATAATTTCTCTTATCTGCAAGTCCTAAAAGGTTTATTTCAAGAGGTATATCATTCTCCTTCGTGTATTCACAAAGCCTGGTCATTTCTCTTATATATGCCTTGTCATCTCCCACAAAATTCAATATATCCGGATGAGCCAGATAAAGAAAATAGCCTGTGGAAAGTCCCTCACACACCTGATCCACATACCTTTTAAGCCTCTTTTCATCATCGGTCTTAATTCCAACCCAGACTCCATCGTATTCGTTTTCAAGATGGTGCTGACCCATTATAAAATACTCCAAAGGATATTTTTCCAGTTCCCTTAGAGTTTTATAAAAAAGCTTTGGATAATACTCAACCTCAAGACCAAGATAAATATTTATCCTGTCTTTATATTCCTCTCTTAAATTAAGAATTGTCTCAGTATAATCCTCCATTTCGCTCATCTTCATTTTCACTGAGGATGGATAAGGAAAATCCTCGGGATATATCATGGGTGTATGATCCGAAAAGCCAAAATCGGTCATATTGCACCTTATTGCTTCCTCCACATATTCTCTTTCACTGCCAAAGGCATGGTTACATCTGCTTGTATGGGCATGTAAATTAACCTTCAAAATCCTAACTCCTTATTCCTGTTTTTACCATCCAAAAGAATATTATAAAAGGCTTTCATTGATATATCAATTCAAAAATGTCATCATACATTTTTTTTGAAAGATTATTGCTGAAAAAAGCTTTTTTATTGTAGGAGGAAATAATATCAGCCTGCAGCTCTGAGGTCAGAGCTCCGATTTGTTTTTCACATAAAAGATCAAACATAAAGATGCAGTTAAGATGGATCATTCCCATAAAGGCATTTCTGATAAAAGAATAATCCTCATAGGATCTTAAATAATATTCATACAGGTAATAAATGTAATAATATTTGTATTTTAAAAACAATTCCCCATGTTTCTTAATAAAATCCCCGGCTGCCCTGTCCCATTTTATATCTGATGCCCTTGTTTTTTTAAACTCATCCTCATAAAGCCTGCCCAGCTTATAAAGAAAAGGATCCCTGTTTTTTACTGTTTCATCAAACAGCTCTTCATGCATTATCCTTTCCATACAGGACATATTAAAGGGAAAAAAACAGATAATATTCAGCACATCAAAATCTACGGGATCATTTTTCCTTAAAAAATCTGTTTCTCCTTTTACAAAGGCCTTCTCCGCAGCCTCTGCATAAGAAAATATCCTGTCCATATTTTGGGACAGTTCATGATAGTCAGCGGAGCTTTCAATAAGCCCTATGACCTTTTCTCTTGAGTAAAACAGATCCTTTAAGTACTCCCTGTCATCATTTGTAACACTTAATGTACTTTCCTCACAAGCCTCATATTCTCTGAAATGAAGATCTCTCATATTATCAAGAAAAAGTTTAGCGCCCTCAATACAGGAAAGATCTATATATCTTTCTTCAAACAGGCCATAGTTTCTTAAGAACCGGGGGTAATTTCTGCATACTTCAGGTATATACTCATGCCCCTTGCTAAGCTGAAGTCTGCAAAGACCCTCCTTATTGTGAAAGACACATTTTAGACAGCTTTTATTAAACCGTACTATACCCCTTTTTTTATCTTTGGACATAGCAAAACGAAGAAGGAGCCCCTTTAGCCCCTTCTCCCTTTTATAACGCTCAATATCCTTACCGGTAAGGGGAATCATCCATCCCCTGCAGCAGTTTTTCGGACATTCCCCCGCCAGGCATTTAAACTGTGAATAAAAACTGATCTCTCTTATCTTCAATGT
>JAILBX010000094.1 GCA_024680675.1 Lachnospiraceae bacterium
ATAAGCTCTGCCTCGTGCGGGATAAACTCCTTTGTTTTTCCCCTGCTTTTGGCATCAGTTTCTTCTGTTATTTTTTTATGCTTTTTAGGCTGATTTTTTTTATAAACTTCTGATTTTATTTCTTCATTTTTTGTCACAATGCAGATCGAAATTTCTCCTGTTTCGAAGCCTTTTCGTAAAAGAACGTGTCTTATTTTTCCTTCGCCATTTTTTTCATCATAGGGCTCAATGCCATATTTTATCATATGTTTCAATATAATATCTGACGCTATTTTATTTTCTTTGGGTCCGATGATACAATTTTCGCATTCTATGATATCATGCGTTCTTTTGGCGTAAAATCCTGATATAATTTTACCCTTTTTATCCCTTCCGACAGGCAATTGGGTCTTATTTCTATACCTGTAGGGTTCCCTCATTCCCTCTATTCCTTCAAATATTTCTTCTATAAGATCCCTTTCAAATCCCCCAATCCTTACCAGATCTGACTTCACCTTTCTTTTTTTATATTCCAGCTGTTCTTTATAAGAAAGGGCCTGGATCTGACATCCTCCGCAGCTCCTGCTTATACTGCAGGGGGGATCGATCCTATAGGGAGAGCTTTCAATTATCTTCGTTAATCTGGCAAATCCATAATTTTTCTTTGCCTTTGTTATTAAGGCTTCTACCCTGTCTCCCAAAATAGCATCCTTAACAAAAAGAGTATAGCCGTCTATCTTGCCTATACCCTCTCCGTTTTCGCTAAAATCTTCTATTGTAAGTTCAACCAGCCCGTTTTTCTTAAATTCCATTAAGCCTCCTGTCAGAACCCTTTTAAATCTTACAGGTCTGATGTTTTCCTCAGATTTGAATCAATAAGACGGTTAAATCCTAACCATCCGCTTCCCGTGGAAGAAGACAGCTGCTCGGTGATAGCTTCCAGCTTTGCATCGGTATTATCCGCAAAATTCAGAGCCAGAGCCTCTATTATAGCAGGCTTCTTGGGAGATCCATACTCATACTCACCATGGTGGGCAAGTATGCAATGCTTCACTTCGCTTGCAAGCTTTTCAGGAAAATCCGGTATTTCCCTTATCTTTTCAGAAACCATTTCGGTTCCGATAACAATATGGCCTAAAAGCTGGCCGTCGTCCGTATAATCATTCAGGGGAAATAAGGATATTTCCTTGGTTTTTCCTATATCATGAAGCATAGCTACTGTTATCAAAAGGTCCTTTTTTAAAATAGGGTAAAGTCTTGCATATTGCAAACAAAGTCTTGTTACCCCTAAGGTATGCTCCAAAAGTCCCCCTATAAAACCGTGGTGAATGGATTTGGCGGCAGAGCTTTTCTTAAATCTTGCCACAAATTCCTCATCTTCAACAAAAAATGATCTGCAAAGCTTTTTCAGATACTCATTCTCTAGGTCCTCTATATATTTAAGCAGCTCATCATACATTTCATCCAGACTGTTTTTTGATACCGGGAGATAGTCTGATTCCTCATACTCTCCCTCTCTCGCCTTTCTAACCCTCGCAATGCTTATCTGAAGGGCTGAATTAAACTCCTTTACCGACCCGGATATCTCAACATAGTCCATTGCTTCAAATTCCTCTATACCTGCGGAGTTGGGATCCCATATCTTTCCTTCTATTGTTCCCGTCTTATCCTGAAGGATAACATTATCGTAGGGCTTTCCGGCTCTTGTTACCGCTGAGGTCTTTTGCTTTACAAAGTAAACATCCCTGATATTATCGTTTTCGTGAAAATTTTCAATAAACTTCATTAATCTGCATCTCCTAACTCTATTTCATAAGAAATATCCACATAATCTTCTTTTCCCAGTCTTTTTACCATCAGGGTTATGGTCTCCCCCGGCTGGTACTTTAAGATAGAATCCATATAGTTGCCAAAGGAAGCAATCTCATCTGTCCCCAGTTTAACTATAACGTCACCATTTTGTATACCGCTTCTCATAGCTGGTGAATCGGCTATAACCTCTTTTACATAAGCTCCCTTGGGTATCCCCAGCTCTTCCATGGCTTCCTTTGTAACATCCGTACCTTTGATCCCCAGGTAGGCGATCTCCTGTCCGTTAAGTATTTTTTCCAGTCTTATCTTAAGATCCGAAATGGCATAGGCTCTTATAAGATTCTTGGCATCTATGGTGCTTCCGTCCTGGCATATTATTCCAAGTATCCTTCCCTCGAAATCACAAAGTACACCGCTGGCTTTACTTGATCCGTAAATATCCGTAGTCAGGATCCCTACATTTGAATCGCTCATGTTTATAACGATAGCGTTAGAGGTTATCTGGCCGATAGCTATTGAATCAGATACTCCCAGGGGATCTCCCACAGCAATGACAGGCTTACCTGTAATAGATGACCCTCTGCTGCTTCCCAGATTAGCCATTGTCATAGTCTCCAGGGTCTCCTCTTTAAGCTTGTTTAACTGAATGGCTATAACAGAGAAATTAGTATTGCTGTCTGAGGTTTTCAATCCGGCAGTATAGGTATTTCCATCACTGAAAGTAACCTGAATGGAGTTTGCATTGTTGAGAACGCTGGTCTTTGTCAATATCAGCAGCTCTTTTCCGTTATCTGCCAGTATTAGACCTGCTGCCCTGTTGTTATTTTCATAACTGTTCATAAACCAGTCTGTATCAGGGGATATACCGGCCACTGTTACCATGGAAGACCTTACCTCCTTGGCCACATCTCCGATCTTTTTATAGAGGACCGTATAATCGCTGACTTCAAGCTCCTCTTTTGCAACAAGGTTCTCTTTAGCCTCTTCTTCACTCTTCTCCTCCTGAGACTTTTCTTCAGGGGATTCCTCCGTCTTAAGACTGACCTTTGAAGGATCTTTATCTTCAACCCTGCCTTCCTTTGAAGCCGGATCCCCTTTTCCCTTATCTCCTGCCTCATCAGTGGCTTTTTCATCCCCTGCTAAAGCCTTGTCGGGATCGCTTTCCTTTACAATATTT
>JAILBX010000137.1 GCA_024680675.1 Lachnospiraceae bacterium
GTTCTTGCAACCATACTTCTTCATGATGTGTGCGAGGATTGCGGGGTAAAGGCTGAGGAGCTGCCCTTTTCGGAGCCCGTGAAAAAAGCGGTGAAACTACTTACTAAGCCCTCTAAGGACAGCAGAGACAGGGCTTATAAAAAGAAGTATTATGACGATATCGCCACTGACAGCATAGCCTCCATAGTAAAGGTTATTGACCGCTGCAATAATGTGAGTCTTATGTCCTTATCCTTTGACAGGAAAAGACTGATCGAATACATTATAGAAACAGAGGAGTATGTATATCCTCTTTTGGAGCATATCAAAAGAGAAGAACCGGTCTATTACGATGCCCAGTTTATAATAAAATATCAGCTAAGGAGTATGATGGAGTCAATAAAAGCCTTTATCATTAACTAGAAAAAACCGGCAGAAGAATTTGTTTCTCTGCCGGTTTTCTTATACTCTTATGCTTTTTGCCCGCTTTTATTATTTGATAGTCAGTTCTTCAAAGCTGCATCCACCGGGAGCATCAAAGCTCTTTGAAAACTTTATTGTAAAGTCGTGGCTTGTTTTATCCTCTCCTTCAGTACCAAGCTTACCTGTAAGAGTTGCATTTCCATCCTGGTCTATTTCCACATTCTCAAGCTTTGTGAAAGGAATTGTCGCTCCCCAGTCACCGCCTACGTAGTTATAGCAGCCATCAGCATCAGCCTCTCTTAAAGCCATAGCCTCTTCAACTGTCTTCTCATCGCCATTTAAGGTTCCAGACTGGAAGGACAATACTGCATCAGGTGTAAGGATGTAGCTTCCTGAAGCTTCGTCGGCTTTCATAACAAGATAGAAGGGATCAGACTGGGCGCATACGGCTGTTGCTACATCAAGTACATTAGCGCTTAAATCCTTTCCTGTTATCTTTTCAAGCTTTGAATAGTCAAACTGGCTTGCGTAAATTGCTGACCAGATATAATCGGTCATATTAGAAAGAGCAGTTCTGTAGGAGTGAAGCATTACCTTGTCGCTGCCCGGATCCTGATAGCTGTCTACAGGAAGGTCAAATTTATCAACATAGCTGCAAAGTGAGCTTTCGTTACTTGCTACCCTTTCCTCATCATTTATGGCAAATTTGGAGTCATCAAAATTATTAGCCTTGCAAAGCTCCTTAAGCTCATTATCATCCTGAGCCTTATCAAAGGAAATGAGCTCATAACCGTCCCCGTTTTCCTTAAGGTGCATGAGACCGTAAAGAGATCCGCCGGAATTATTTACAAGTGTGCTTCCTTCAAGATCATAGTTATTTACCATGAAATATCCCCAAAGAGTTATATCCTCAGGATTATCAAAATTCTGATCTATGGGTATATAGCTGGGTATGGATACTCCTGATCCGTCAAACATATCCTTTGTATCTGCAAGCAGGCTTTCATAAACTGTTGATATAAAGGGATCCTCCTCCACATCGGCATAGGCAGGTAATTCTGTAATCTTATCGGCCTCTGCAGAAGCGCTTTCCTCTGTTTCAGTCTTTTCTTCCTCTGCTGTATCCTTTGAAGCATCAGCAGCCTCAGCTGTGGGCTCAACAGCTTCAGTAGTTTCAGCCTCGGTCTTTTCTTCTGTCTGGGCAGCAGGAGCTTCCTGTCCTGCACTATTGCCACATCCTGTAAAGATCAGGCTTGAACCTAATAATAAAGCTACACATAATTTTTTCATAATTCTCTCCTCTTTTTTAAATATTTAGTGTACGATCACCGGTGTTCCCACTGAGACCATATCATAGAGCTGATAGGCAGCATCCTTTGGAAGGTTTACGCAGCCATGAGATCCGTTGGTAAGGTATATATTTCCTCCGAATTTGCTTCTCCAGGATGCGTCGTGCAAGCCTACTCTGCTGTCAGTGAATCTCATCCATCTGTCAACCCATACATTCCAGGTGGCACCCTTAAGCTTCTTACCGGGGATCTTTTCCTTGATATAGAAGGATCCCACAGGTGTTGAACGTCCGTTTTTAGGGGTTCCGGTTACACAGGGGGTAGACAGCATGGGAACATTGTTTACAAAAAGTGTCACTGTCTGGCTTGCAATGTTTACATCCACATATGTGCCATAGAGACCTGTTGCTTCAGGCAGCTGAAGCTGAGGGAGCTCGGCCTGAACCTGGTTTTGGGTCTGAAGAGCTGCCGATGCAGCAGCCATTGACTTAGTAAGTTCATCTATTGCTGCCTGATTACCGCTTGCCTGTGCATTCTGAAGGGCTATAAGCTTTGCGGTCCCTTCAACCTCAGCCATGGCATTTGGAAAAAGTCCGTCCTTCTGACCTGTGCTGAGATAATGCTTATATAAAGCGTCTGCATCCCAGCCTATGGTATTTGCAACCTGAGGGTAGCGCTGCGCGTAATAGTTAGCATCAAAATCACTGGCCTCTGTCCTTACACTGCTGACGGTTATGAGGAACATAAACGCAATAACTGATAAAATTAACTTTTTCATAATCCTCCTCTCTACTTTTTTAAAGTAAAAAAATTATTAAACATAAACGGATAACATGATAGATTTTACTACAGTTTTTATTTTTTGAAAATATGTAGAATCTTCTGAAAAAGTCAATATTTTAAAGCTATTGACCGTGAAAAGGTATAAAAAGAACAGTTTCAATAAATAAACTTCGTGTTATAATCATACACGTGACTTTAAGGAAATGCTGATCAAAGTGTGTCCTTAAGAAGCCTTTGTCGTTTTTCAAGAAAGGAATGATCAAAATGGAGTCAAGCATGACTAAGGGAAGACCCCTTACCCTCCTGTTAAAATTTATAATTCCCATATTTTTAGGCTTTATATTCCAGCAGTTCTATAACATGGTGGATACGGTCATAGTGGGAAGATTTGTAAGTCCAAAGGCTCTTGCCGCAGTGGGATCAACAGGAACCATAATGTTTATGTTTATGGGTCTTGCCAATGGAATGACCACCGGTTATACAGTGCTTATAAGCCAGAAATTCGGTGCGGGAGACAGAGAAGCCACAAGAAAGTCCTTTGTAAACGCAATTATACTGGGATTGATCAGTACGGTGGTGATAACGGTCATAGCCCTTGCTGTAATGCATCCCCTTCTTCATCTCATGAATACCCCCGAGGATATCTATAATGATGCATATGCATATATTTCAACCATCTGCGCAGGCAGTATTGCCCTTATAGGTTATAACCTTCTGGCCGCCTCCTTAAGAGCCATAGGAAACAGTAAAACCCCCTTGTATTTTCTCATATTTTCAGCTTTTCTTAACATAGTACTTGACCTTGTATTTATCATCGGATTTAAACTGGGAACCTTCGGAGCTGCTCTGGCAACGGATATTTCCCAGGGAGTATCCGCAGTTTTGTGTATGATATACATTGTAAAAAATGTTGAGATATTAAGGCCGAAAAAAGGAGACTGGCATTTAAGAAAGGACTATTCTCTGAAACAGTTAAATATCGGAGTTCCCATGGCTCTCCAGTTTGGTATCACGGCATCCGGAACCATGGTTATGCAGTCCTCCATCAATATTTACGGATCAACTGCCGTAACCGGTTTTACTGCCGCCGGAAAGGTAATAAATCTTATGACCTCCGGTATGCCCTCATTAGGACAGACAATGGCAGCCTATGTCGGTCAGAATTTCGGCTACAGAGATCTTGACAGGGTTGACCGGGGTACCAGGGATGGCATGAAGATTGCCGCAATATATTCCGTGATTAGTGCAGTTTTAAGCGTTTTGACCCTTCCCTATATCATTGGTCTCTTCTTTGATTCAGGAGTGGATATATCGGTATATATGCCCTACGCCAAGGCTTACGTTTATGAATGTGTACCCTTTTATATTCCCCTTGCGGCAATATTTGTCTATAGAAATGCCATGCAGGCCTGCGGCTACGGAAAGACAGCTCTTATCTTAGGTATAGTGGAGCTTTTGGCAAGATTCATTACCGCCTTTGCTTCAATAAGCCTTCAAAGCTTTAATCTGGCGGTGGCGGGAGATGCCATATCCTGGTTTTCCGCAGGAGTGATCTCCTTTATACTCTACCTCATTGTCTTTAAACAGCTTAGGAGGAAAATGGAGCGGTTAAGTCCTGATAAGGCTTGATCTGTAACAGTAAACATAAAAAAGAAAAGGAAGAAAAATGTCTAAGACCATATTATGCTACGGCGACTCAAATACCTACGGATATATACCTGAAAACGGAATGAGATACAAAAAAGATATTCGTTATCCCGGCAGGCTGCAGTTACTTCTGGGAGATGAATATGCAGTGATAGAAGAGGGCTGCAACGGGCGTACGACAATTTATGACGATCCCATAGACGGATGGAAGAACGGACTTGACTATCTAAGACCCTGTCTTAATTCTCATAAGCCTGTGGACATAGTGACTATGATGCTTGGAAGCAATGATCTCAAGGACACCTTCCATCTTGGCGCAAAGGATATAGCAAGGGGAGCAGAGAAGCTTCTTGATGTGATAATAGACTTTACCGGGGAAAAGCAGGGCTATGTCCCAAAGATCATACTTATATCCCCGCCGGAAATAGGAGAGGGGATAAAAAGCTCGCCCTTTTACGGAGCCTTTTATGAGGATGCAATAGAAAGATCAAGGGAGTTTCCAAAATATTATTCTGAAGTGGCAGAAAGGAAGGGCTGTATTTTCTTAAATGCAGCTGAATATATATACCCTTCGGAATTTGATTCCCTTCATCTTACAGCGGAGGGTCATGGTATACTGGCAGAAAAGCTCTGTGAACTCATAAAAAAGGAAGTTTTGTAAAGCTGAGTTGTTTAATGGACAGATAATATGATAGCATAGCTTCATAAGATGATATAGACAGGTGTATTCATATAAGGAGAAGGCTTATGAAAAATATAGTTGTGGATCTTGAAATGAACCCCATAAGCAGGGATGCCATGGTCAGAGATATCTGTGGGAAGGAAACCATTGAGATAGGCGCGGTAATGCTTGATGACAATCTTAAAGAGATATCCTCCTTTCGTACTTATGTTAAACCCGGCTACAACGATATTATTGAAAAAAATATAAGCAGGCTTACGGGTATTACCACTGAAATGGTTCAAAATGCCCCCGATTTTAATGAAGCTCTTTTGATGTTTACCAACTGGTGTCTTGGAACCGGAGATGAGATAAGCATATATGCCTGGAGTGAAGCAGACTATACCCAGATAAAGAGAGAGATGCTCCTTAAGAACTATAAGGCCTCTGAAAAGGAAGCTCTTGTCCTTGAGCGTGAATGGTTTGATTTCCAGCATGAATTTGATACCGATCTTGGCTTCAACAGGCAGCTTTCCCTGAAAACCGCCCTTGAGTTTGCGGGGGTGGATTTTACGGGAAGAGAGCATGATGCTCTTGATGACGCCAGAAATACTGCGGAGCTTCTGCATACCTTCAGAGATGAAAAGCTCTTTAATAAGACTCTGGGAAAGATAAAGGAAGTTATGGTTCCTACAAAGATAGGAAGTACCCTGGGTGAATTGTTTGACTTTTCAAGCTTTAAAAATGCATAGGGAAAGAGTTGCTCTTTCCTTGGATGATAAAAAACCTGCTTTATGATATAATCATATTTGCCTTTTATTAAAAGATATTTAAACCCTAAGGAGAAAGCACCATGAGTAAAAACATTATTCTGACAGGAGACCGTCCTACAGGGCGATTACACCTGGGACATTATGTCGGGTCATTGAAGCGAAGAGTTGAGCTTCAGAATTCCGGCCTCTATGACGAGATCAATATCCTGATCGCTGATGATCAGGCATTAACAGATAATGCGGATAATCCAAGAAAGATAAGGGATAATATAGTAAATGTGGTTCTTGATTATCTTTCCGTAGGTATAGACCCTGCAAAGACCACCATTTGTGTTCAGTCGGCTCTTCCGGCCTTACATGCCCTTACCTTTTATTATCTTAATCTTGTTACTACAGCCCGTTTATCAAGAAATCCTACCGTTAAAGCAGAGATCCAGATGCGAGGCTTTGCAGATGAGGGACTTCCTTCGGGCTTCTTTATTTACCCTGTTTCCCAGGCGGCAGATATTACAGCCTTTGACGCCAATGTGGTTCCCGTGGGAGAGGATCAGCTGCCTATGCTTGAACAGGCCAGGGAGATAGTGGAGAAATTCAATAAGATATATGGAGAAACCTTAGTGCTTCCAAAGGCTATGATCCCTGAAAACGAAATGCAGCGCAGGCTTCCGGGAGTGGATGGAAAAGCCAAAATGAGTAAATCCCTTGGTAACTGCATATATCTTTCAGATAGTCCCAAAACAGTTAAAAAGCAGGTTAACGGAAAGATGTTTACCGATCCTATGCATCTTCAGATAAGTGACCCCGGCCATATCGAAGGAAACGTGGTTTTCATATATCTGGATGCCCTTTGTAATGATGATCACTTTGCCAGGTTTTTGCCGGATTATAAGAATCTGGACGAAATGAAGGAGCATTATAAAAGAGGGGGACTCGGAGACGGAGTTTGTAAAAAGTTCCTGATAAATGTTCTTGAAGAAACCCTTTCTCCCATACGTGAGGAGCGCGCAAAATGGGAAGGAGATATCGATTCGGTTTATGACATAATAAAGGAGGGAACAGCAAGGGCTGTTGAAAAGACCAATGCTACTCTTGCCCGTGTCAGAAAAGCCATGAAGATAGATTATTTTGAGGATCGTTCCATTATAAAAGAGTGGAATGAGCTTCTGAAAAAGGCAGATCAATAAAGATCTGCCCTTTTTATTTTATCTATTTTATTCTGATATAAGCTGGTTTCTTCCGGTGTTTTTAGCCTTATAAAGATTATTGTCAGCTACCTTGATCATTTCCTCTATGCTAAGCCCACTCCGGTATTTTGCCACGCCTATTGATATTGTACAGTTGATTTTTTTGTTATTTTCCAGGATAAATTCATGAGAGGATATTATTTTTCTCAGATTCTCAAGTATTTCAATAAATTCGTTAAAAGCTATATCCTTGTCCGCCACCAGGAGAAATTCTTCTCCTCCCCATCTTCCGGGTTTGATATTTTCGGGAAGATTTCTGGAAAGTATGTCAGCAATATCCCGAAGTACTATGTCTCCGCTATGATGTCCGTAATTATCGTTGACCATCTTAAAATGATCGATATCCACCATGGCTACCGAGTAGCCTGAATCCGAATTCGAATCCTTCTCCTTTTCTGTGAGAACATCATTCATATAGTACCTGTTTCCAAGCTCTGTAAGCTGGTCAAAGTCCGCCTGCTGATGGAGCTCTGAGTATCTGTATTCCATCTGGGTGGTATATATCCGGGTAAATGCCCCGATTCCCAAAAAGGTTATAAAGGAGTTCATGATCATGAAAAAGCTTGTAACGGATTCGGAGGGATGATCCTCTACAGGAAGGTTTACATACTTTGTGATAAGGTAAAGAGCAGTAAAGGTAAGGAAACCTAAGAGGATCATTACCGCGGATATTATATTTCTTACCTTCTGTGATATTCCGGGGGTTATATAATCCTTTATATAGGTGGCCACCAGTGAAATAAGCCAAAGCTGAAAACCGCATTGCCAGCCAAATATAAGCACACAGAAAACATCATGGATCAGTATCTCGAGCAGTATCAAATAGGTATATATGATAATGGCATTAAGGCTTTTTTTGATGAACATATAACCTATGATATAAAAGAGAATGCTGAATACATTTACTATGGCCATATGATCGGGACTCAGCAGTATATAGGGTATGGAAAGAAAAATGTGTATGACCAGAAGAAGAGTGTTGATCCTCATATACTGTTTTTTAGATTGTTCAAAGGTTTTTTCTTCAAAGGTTTTTTCTTTAGAATCGTTTTCCATAATTTTATCCTCCAACAAGGGAGAAAAGTCCTCTGTCATTAAGATATTGTAATAAAAAACACACATAGTATTCTATTACAGATATCGTACTTTTTAAACCTTATATTTATATTAATCCTTAAGAAATTTAAGTTTTTTATTGTATTAAACCCCAATGAAATGGCTTATTTTTGGCATTCTTATCATATCCGGAGGAGACTTTATAAAAAATTTATAATTTAATTAGCACTCACCTCTTGACAGTGCTAACAATTAGGTTTATAACATAGTCAGAACAAAGGAACAGAGAAGATTCCAAGGATAGAATCAAAACCCTCCTTCCCTTGCTTGTGAAAGTTACAGTAAACATATTTTTCATAAAAGGAGGAATGACTTATGTTACTACCTGGTATTTTTGGAGAGAATTTATTAGATGACTGGATGGATTTTCCAAGGATGGATTTCCCGGATATCGATCGTAAGCTTTACGGAAAGAATGCAGCTCATGTAATGAAGACCGATGTTCACGAAAAGGATAATGGATATGAGGTTGATATTGATCTGCCGGGCTTTAAGAAGGATGAGATAGGATTATCCCTTGAGGATGGTTATCTTTCAGTCAGTGCCGCAAAATCATTAGATAATGATAAGAAGGATGAGAAGGGAAAGATGATCCGTCAGGAAAGGTATTCAGGCTCCATGCAGAGAAGCTTTTATGTTGGAGATGCAATAACTGAAGAGGATATTAAGGCTAAGTTTGAGGATGGAGTATTAAAGCTCTCTGTCCCCAAGAAGGATGCAGGAAAGCTTCCCGAAAAGAAGATGATAGCTATAGAAGGATAAGCTTAAGGCTCCCCCTTGAGACCTTTAAAAAGAGAATAAGCTAAGAGCTTACAGTGAGATAGAGGGTCCTTGACCCCCTGATTATAAAAGTCCTGTGACTTCTGCAAATATAATGGCAAAAGTCATGGGACTTTTGCTATACTAGAGACATACAAAAGGACAAAAAAGACGCAAAGAGGATTAAGAGATACGGTAAAAAGTCTGTTTATAAGCCACAGACCGGAGGAAAATTATGGATAATATGATCATAGACAAAAGCTTTGATGAAGAACGTGCCCTATACGGAAGCAGGGGACTGACCATAAAAAACTGCAGCTTTGACGGTCCTGCAGATGGAGAGAGCGCCTTAAAGGAAAGCAGGGATATAGAAGTGATATCAGGTTATTTCAACTTAAGATATCCCTTTTGGCATGATAAGAACCTTAAAATAGAGGGCAGTGAAATGACAGAAAACTGCAGAGCTGCCCTATGGTATACGGATAAGGCGGCTATAAGCAATACGAAGCTGCACGGAATCAAGGCCTTAAGGGAGTGCTCTGATATTACTATCCATGATTGTGATATAAAATCTCAGGAATTTGGCTGGTCTGTAAAAAATATCGCTATGAGGGACAGCTCTGCTGAAAGCGAATACTTTATGATGAGGTCTGACAGGCTTGATTTTAAGAATGTTACCTTAAAGGGGAAATATTCCTTCCAGTATATTGAAAATTCAGTATTTGAAGACTGTGATTTTGACACAAAGGATGCCTTTTGGCATGGAAAGAACATAGTAATAAAAAACTCCAGGATAAAGGGGGAATATCTGGCCTGGTATTGTGAAAATGTAACCTTCGAAAACTGTACTATTATAGGGACACAGCCCTTCTGCTACTGTAAGGGTCTTAAGCTTATTAACTGCAGAATGGAGGATGCGGATCTTGCCTTTGAAAAATCAGAGGTTGATGCCTTAATCACTACAGAGCTTATAAGCATAAAGAATCCGCTGAAAGGCTGCATAAGGCTGCCAAAGCTTGGGGAACTGATCCTTACCGATGAGGAAGCCGGAGCTGAGGTTATTGTTGACGGAAAGAAAGTTAATGATCTATGACAAGGGCGTTTCTTGTGGGAATAAATCAGGACAGAAGCGATGATGACATGGAAAGATCCATGGCTGAGCTTAAGGGTCTGGTCAGGGCTTGTGAAATAGAGCCCTGCTATAATCTTGTCCAGAATATAAAGGAAATAAACAAGTCTACCCTTATAGGAAAGGGAAAGCTTGAAGAGATCAAAAGAACTCTGGAGAATGAAGAGCTTGACGGGGTTATATTCAATGAAAGTCTTAGTCCCATGCAGCAAAGAAATTTAAGCAGGGAGTTAAAGGCGGAGGTTCTTGACAGAACCGGTATCATCCTTGAGATATTCAGTAAAAGAGCCAGAACAAAAGAGGCTTCAATGCAGGTGGAGTATGCAAAGCTCCAATATATTCTTCCAAGATTGGCGGGAATGAGAACAGAGCTGTCAAGACAGGGCGGAACCAGCGGCAGCATGAGCAACAAGGGCCTGGGTGAAAAGAAGATAGAGCTTGACAGAAGACATATAGAGAAGAGAATGAATGTTTTAAGGAAAAACCTTAAGGAGATAGAAAGAGAAAGGGCCACTCAAAGAGCCAAAAGACTTTCTAAGGGAGAATTCAGGGTTTCTCTGGTAGGCTATACAAATGCGGGTAAATCAACTATTATGAATACTCTCCTTGACAGGTCAGGTAGGGATAGCGGGGATAAAAAGGTTTTTGAAGAGGATATGCTTTTTGCAACTCTTGATACCACAGTAAGGAGGATAAGCAGCGATATAACAGCTCCCTTCCTTTTATCAGATACGGTGGGCTTTATAGATAAACTTCCCACCTCTCTTGTAAGCGCCTTTCATTCAACTCTTGAGGAGGTGCTCTATGCTGACCTTTTGTTAAATGTGGTGGATTACAGTGACCCTCATTTTAAAGAACATATTGAGGTTACAGTAAACACCCTGGCTGATATAGGAGCCGCAGGGATCCCTCTTATAACAGTCTACAATAAAGTGGATAAAAGCCCAAGAGCGGATGAGCTGACGGATACTCCCGGCTTTTCTGCCAATATGAAGGAAGATAAGATTTATATATCTGCAAAAGAGGGTATAGGGATCAATGAACTTTTAAAGCTTATAGCTGATCATAGAAGGAGGCAGGAGTTTGAATGTGATATAGAGCTTCCCTATGATAGAATGAATATATACAGCTATTTGAAGGAAAACGGAGAGATCCTTTCACAAAAATATACGGAAAAGGGCATCAGGATGAAGGTAAGATGCAGGGAGAGAGACAAAAATATCCTTAAAGCTTATCTTTGAAAGAAAAGACAGGCCCTGATCCTCATTCAAGGAGAGAATTTATATGTATTATATCCGATCGGAAAACAGCTTTGATTCAGCTCATTTTTTAAAGGGCTATGAAGGAAAGTGCAGCAATATACATGGCCATCGCTGGAGAGTGGTGGCAGAGCTTTTTGATGAGAAGCTTAAGGAAGATGGACAGACAAGGGGAATGGTAATTGATTTTTCCGATATTAAAGAAGCACTAAAAGGCATGTGCGATGAACTGGATCACTGTCTTATTTATGAAAAAGCTTCCCTGAAGCCAAAGACAATAGAGGCTTTAAATGAGGAAAACTTCAGGCTCTTTGAACTTCCCTTCAGACCTACGGCAGAAAATTTTGCGGCTTATTTTTTCAGAGAGTTAAAGGCAAAGGGCTTCAATATGCACAGGGTGGAGGTATATGAAACTCCCGGGAATGTTGCTGTCTATGAGGAGTAACAGAAGGAGAAAAAGCATAAAGTATGGAAGTGGCGGAAATTTTTGAAAGTATAAACGGTGAAGGGGTAAGGGCAGGAGAGCTGGCAGTCTTTGTCCGTTTCAAGGGATGTAATTTAAGATGCAGCTACTGCGATACCATGTGGGCCAATGAAGAGAGCTGTCAATATGAGGAAAGATCTCCAAAGGAGATATATGAATATATTCTTTCCACAGGAATAAGAAACGTGACCCTTACAGGGGGTGAACCCCTTTTGCAGAAGGATATGGGAAGGCTTTTGGAGCTATTGGGGGAAAATGATTTTTTAAGGGTGGAGATAGAGACAAACGGTGCGGTTGATCTTGCCCCCTTTTGCAGGGATAAGAGACCCGTTTTCTGTATGGACTATAAGCTTCCTTCAAGTGGATCTGAAGAAAGCATGCTTTCTGGTAATCTCAGACTGCTTGACAAATATGATACAGTTAAATTTGTGTCAGGGAGTCTTAAGGATTTAGAAAGGGCAAAGGAGATAATAGATGAATATCGTCTTTTGGACAGATGCCATGTCTACTTCAGCCCGGTCTTTGGAAAAATAGAGCCTTCAGAGATAGTGGATTTTATGAAAGCTCACAAAATGAATGAAGCAAGGCTCCAGATCCAGATACATAAGTTTATCTGGGATCCGGACAGGAAAGGAGTATAGATGATAGATACAAAGGCCATAGAAGAACACATAAAGGGTATATTGCTGGCTCTCGGAGATGACCCGGAAAGAGAGGGTTTAAAGGATACTCCAAAGAGAGTTGCCAAAATGTATGAGAAGGTTTTTGCGGGAATGAACTATTCCAATGATGAGATCGCAGAAATGTATGATAAGACCTTTGAAGAGGGAATGGAGTCAAAGGAGGGTGAAGAGGAGCCCGGAAGGATTGTGGTGGTAAAGGATATAGAGCTTTTTTCCTATTGTGAACACCATATGGCTCTTATGTACGATATGAAGGCCAATGTGGCCTATATTCCCAGGGGAAAGGTCATAGGTCTTTCAAAGATAGCCAGAGTATGTGATATGGTCTGCAAAAGGCTTCAGCTTCAGGAAAGGATCGGAAAAGATATAGCTGATATTATTTCAAAGATAACAGGCAGTGATGATGTTGCGGTGACAATAGAAGCCTATCACAGCTGTATGACCGCAAGGGGGATAAAAAAGACCAGGGCAAAAACCTTTACGGCAGAGCTCAGAGGAAGCTTTAAAAGTGATCCCTCCCTTCAGCTTTACCTGAAATAATAAGGTAAAATTTTAAGAGTGTTTAACAGATAAAACAATGATTCTGTATGATTTAACTGGACTTTTTTTTCTTTAGTGATATAATTGTAACCGTTTTTGATGCATGTTTTAATAATATGTAAATTACAAAACAAAGGAGGAATATTATGAAAAAGAAGTTATTACTTGCCTTATCTGTCTTTGCGATCTGTGGTCTTACCGCTTGTAATGCAAAGGTAACTACAGAAACAAGCGAAGGTATGGATAAGGAAATGGAAGCAGAAATGGATGAATCCATGAAGGAGCTTGACGATAAGCTTGATAATATGGACAAGGAAATGGATGAGTCCATGAAGGAGCTTGACGATCTCGGTAAAGAGGATGGAGACGGAGAGGCTTCTGAAGTAAGCATCGATTATGGTGATTCTGAGCTTTATACCAAGGAGGATATGGATGCTTGTATAAAGCTTATCGAGGATGAATTCAATACCTGGGAAGGCTGTGAGCTTCATTCCATCAGCTACAGCAGTGATGATGAGGCCAACACTGAGGATAATATCAAGTGGATGAATGAGCTTAATGAGGGAAGTGCTGACGCAGAGCCCCTTACAGAGGTAATGATGTTCACAAGTGACTTCCATTCACCTGTAGAAGGCGGCGGAGCCTGGGAGCCTGATGAGGAGTATACTGACTACGAGTGGTGGCTTGCACGTTCAAAGGGCGGCGACTGGAAGCTTATGACCTTCGGATATTGATGATCCTTTGGCTTTTATAATATTTATCATAAGACAGGAAAGACTGACAGCTCGGTTTTTCCTGTCTTTTTGCTAAATATGAAAAAACTTTCACCAACTCTGCCCCATCAATTTACTAAAGCTGTTCTTTATGCTATAATTCTTTATGTTTTCATCATCTTATTTTACAGAAAAGGAGAAATAATATGAAAAAAAAGGTATTAAGTCTGGTACTGTCAGTCTGTATGGCAGCCACATTATTAGCAGGCTGTGCCGCAGCAGGAACACCTGAGACATCAACAAGTGAGGATACTGCCGGCACTGAAAAAGAGGCTGCCGCTGAAACAGAGGCTGCCGCTACTGAAACAGAGGCTGCCGCTACTGAAACAGAGGCTTCCGCCGATGCAGCTGCTGCTGACACGGAAGGAGCCGGAGCAGGACTCAACATCGCTGTCGTAAGCTCCCCTTCAGGAGTTGATGATGGCTCTTTCAATGAAAATAACTATAACGGAATACTTGCTTTTATCGAAGAGAATCCCGATGCCAAGGTTACACCTGTCCGTGAGTCATCAGGAGACACAGCTGCAGCTGTTCAGGCCGTTGCCGATATTGTTGCCGATTACGATGTGATCGTATGCTGCGGATTCCAGTTTGCAGGAATAGGTTCAATAGCAGAATCAAATCCCGATGTGGATTTCATCCTTGTGGATTCATATCCTACAAATGAGGACGGCGAAGAAAGCGAATATGATAATATATATGCTATGCAGTTCAAGGAGCAGGAAAGCGGCTTCTGTGCAGGTATTGCAGCTGCTCTTGAAACAAAGAGCGGAAAGGTTGCTGTGGTAAACGGCATTGCATATCCTTCAAATGTAAACTACCAGTATGGTTTTGAATCAGGTGTTAACTATGCAAATAAGAATCTTGGCGCAAAAGCTGAGGTCGTAGAGCTTCCCTCCTATGCAGGAACCGATGTGACAGGAGCAGATGTAGGCGGAAACTATGTAGGAAGCTTTTCAGATGAAGCTACAGGTAAGGTAGTAGGTGAAGCACTCATAGGCGAAGGCGTTGATATAGTATTTGTTGCTGCAGGAGCTTCAGGAAACGGTGTCCTTACAGCAGTAAAGGAAGCAGATGGCGTTTATTTCATAGGTGTCGATGTAGACCAGTATAATGACGGTGTAAACGGAGACAGCAATGTAGTTCTCACATCCGCACTTAAGATCATGGATAAGAATGTAACCTTACAGCTTAACAATATAAAAGACGGATCCTTCAAGGGAGGAAACGTTCTTCTTGGTGCAGATACAGATTCTACAGGATATGTCAAGACATCCGGACGTAACCAGCTTTCAGAAGAAACCATAAGTGCAATTGACGAGGCCTTTGCAAAGGTAAAGAGTGGAGAGATCGTTCCTGCTGCCAACTTCAGCGGAACAACTCCGGAGGATTTTGAAGGACTTAACTAATGAAAGTATTTATTGACCAGGAATACTCAAAAACATGACACACAGGGCATAGAGAGGATACTTTCTTTTCTATGCCTTTTTTTCCATCATAAACTTCTATATGATTCCGGGGGAAAAGGATATGGCAGAAGATTATATCGTAGAAATGAAACACATAACAAAACGATTTCCGGGCATAGTCGCAAACGATAATGTCACTCTTCAAATAAAAAAGGGAGAGATCTTTGCTCTCTTAGGTGAGAACGGTGCCGGAAAGAGTACTATCATGAGTATGCTTTTTGGAATGTATGAGCCTGATGAAGGAGAGATATTCATCAGGGGGAAAAAGGAAAAGATAGTCAATCCCAGCTATGCAACAGAATTGAATATCGGTATGGTTCATCAGCATTTTAAGTTGATATCAAATTATACGGTGGCTGAAAATATCATTTTAGGTATGGAGCCCAAAAAAAAGCTCTTTGGAATCCTTCCCTATGTGGATATGAAAAAGGCAAATGAGGACATTAAGGCACTTTCGGAAAAGTATAGTTTGGAAGTAGATCCAAAAAGCGTTATTTCCAACCTTAACGTGTCAACAAGACAAAGAGTTGAGATACTTAAAATGCTATACAGGGAAGCAGAGATACTTATATTCGATGAGCCCACTGCAGTGCTGACTCCCCAGGAGATAGAAGCCCTTATCAAAATTATCGGAGGTCTCAGGGATCAGGGAAAAACCATAATACTGATAACCCATAAGCTTGATGAGATAAAACAGGTGGCAGATCGCTGTGCAATATTAAGAAGGGGTAAACTGATAGGCATAAGGGATGTTGCCGGAATGGACACAAAGGAAATGGCCAATCTCATGGTAGGACGTAACGTTTCCTTTAACACCGAAAAGGAAAAATATGAGGGCGGTAAGGAGATTTTGAATGTCAACTCACTTACGGTACTGAATGAAGATAAATTTCCCCTTGTTAATGATGTCAGCTTCAGCATTCATTCCGGTGAGGTCTTTGCCATAGCCGGAGTATCCGGAAACGGTCAGGTTGAGATAGCCCATGCCATCGCAGGCCTGTTAAAAGCAGAAAAAGGACATATAAGCATAAACGGTAAAGATATAACGAATCTTAACGTAAGAGAAAGAGCCGAAGCCGGAATATCCTATATTCCCGAAGACAGGCAGGAAATGGGACTTATTCTTAATTTTGACCTTAAGAATAACCTGGCACTGAAAAAATACTATGTGGATCCCTTTTCCAGGCATAAGATACTTATAGAACCCCAATTCAGCGCCTATGGAAGCAAGCTGATCGAAAAATATGATATCCGCTGTGCCAACTCAGTCAATACCACTGTTCGTTCTATGAGCGGAGGTAACCAGCAAAAGGCCATAATAGGCAGGGAAATAGAGCAGGACGCCAGTCTTACCATATTTGTCCAGCCTACAAGAGGACTGGATATCGGCGCAATCGAAAAAATACATAAACAGATAATAGATGAAAGAGACAAAGGAAAGGCAGTGCTTCTCATTTCCTTGGAGCTTGATGAGATCATGGATCTTGCAGATACCATAGCCGTAATATATAACGGTAAGATCGGAAAGATCGCACCCGCCGGAGAGTTCACAACCGGTGAGGTCGGAGAATATATGATGGGGGTGGCTAAATAATGACAAAAAAGGAAAATGGAGGCACCGAACATTTCAAGGTTGCTGTCATAGCCGTACTGCTGGGGCTTTTAGCCGGTGCAGTCATGATGCTCATACTCGGCAAGAACCCGTTCATGGCATACTATAACCTGCTTCAGGGCTGCGGATTTATGCCAAAGTCCAAATATGCCGGTGGAAAAAGCATACTGACAGATCTTTCAAGCTATATAGATTTTCTGACACCCATGCTTTTTGCCGCTCTTTCCGTTGCGGTAGCTCTGAAGGGGGGACTTTTTAATATAGGAATATCCGGGCAGATGCTGGTAGGAGCCTTTCTTGCCACTACCATAGTGGGATACAGTTCTCTTCCCGCTGTCCTTGCAAAGCCTCTTGTTATAATAATTGCAGCTTTAGGCGGCATGCTGATAGGTGCCCTGATAGGATTTTTAAAAGCCAGGTTCAATATCAACGAGGTCGTTTCTTCTATAATGCTCAACTATACGGCTGAATACATAATAACCTTTTTTATAAATACAAAATATGTTGATCCTATTTCAAGACAATCTAAGGAGATAAGCAAGGCAAGCCGTCTTACACTTCATCAGATACTTATCGGTGGCTACAGATATGATCTGGCAATAAGCTTTATACTGGCCATAGCCGCTATCTTTATAGTACGCTTCATCTTGGAAAGAACTGTGCTTGGCTATGATATAAAGGCTGTGGGACAGAACAAGGAAGCGGCAAGATATGCCGGGATCAAGGTTAACCGATGTATAACTCTTTCAATGGCTATATCAGGTCTTTTGGCCGGACTTGCAGGGGCAAGCTACTATTTAGGGTATTTTGCATCCATGCAGCCAAAGACCCTGCCAAGCACCGGATTTGACGCCATCGCTGTATGTCTTGTAGGCGGCAGCTCTCCCATAGGTATCTTCTTTGCTTCACTATTCCTTGAGATCATCGCAAAGGGATCAACCTACATGAGCTCCCAGGCAGGACTCGAGGCAGAGATCGCATCCGTGATAATGGGACTGATCCTTTTAACCAGTGCCTGCAGTGCTTTTATTTTAGAGTTTTTGAATAAAAGAAAAAAAATAAAGTCTGAAAAATCCCAAAAATCTGAAGAGAGACAAGGAGGGGGTAATTAAATGAATACCATAAATACTATAATCATAAACGGAATGTCCTTTACCCTGCCCCTTTTTATAATGGCTATCGGAGGCATATATTCGGAAAGAAGCGGAGTAACCAACTTAGCCCTTGAGGGACTTCAGGGTGTGGGAGCATTTTTTGGAGCCCTTGCGGCATATATAGCAACCTTACAGTTAGGTTCAAAATCCGTGGCGCCCTATTATCTGGCAATGATCTTTGCTATGATCGGCGGAATGCTCTATTCTCTTGTCCATGCCCTGCTCTGCATACGTTTTAAGGCAGATATGGTCATAAGCGGTGTCGTAATAAATATACTGGCAATGTCTCTTACGGCCTTTCTTACAAAATCAATAAACAGAACAGTATTTGGTGCAGCATCCGATAAGATAATTCTTGGTGTATCCACAAGATTTACAGTACCGGGTATTTCCGATATACCTGTCATAGGGGCATTTTTTACAAATGTTTATCCTTTTGAGATAATAATCATAGTAGTGGCTGTGATCACCTGGTATCTTCTCTATAAAACATCCTTCGGACTGCATCTTCGTGCCGCAGGTGATAATCCCGCAGCTGTTGATGCCGCAGGAATTGATGTTTCAAAGATCCGTTATCTGGCAGTTATGATGTCGGGAGCGCTTTCCGGACTTGCAGGTATATGCTTTGCCTATTCCATATCCGCAAAATTCTCCTCAGATATCTATGTAGGATACGGCTACCTTTCCATAGCTGCTCTCATATTCGGAGGATGGAGGATAATGCCTACTCTCCTTGCCTGCTTTATTTTCGGCTTTGCAAGGTCTGCCGGTTACCAGCTTGTACAAAAGCTTGAGCTTCCAAGTGCATATTCCGATCTTGTAATGATCCTTCCCTATGTACTTACTCTTTTGCTTTTGATATTCCTTGCCAAGAACAATCAGGCACCCCGTGCCCTGGGTGAGGCTTATGATAAATCAAAGAGATGATTTAGTTAAAAAAACCCCGGCAATTAAAAATACAAGACAGGAGTAGAACATATGGAATATAAAGGCTTAAGTGACATTGAGGTAATTGCCTCCAGGGAGAAGTACGGCTCCAATGCAATACCGGATTCTAAGCCAACTACCTTCTGGCAGGAATTTAAGGAAACCTTTAAAGATCCAATGATAAGGATCCTGCTTGTGATAGTGGCTATCATGATAATAATGTTTGCCATGGGGCAGGCAGAGATCTACGAGCCTGTGGGAACTGTTGTGGCTATTTTGATCGTTGCTTTTGTTACGGCAAAAACAGGAGTAGCAAGCGATACAAAATACAGGGAATTAAAAGAAAGCACCAAAAAAGACACATGTAAGGTGCGAAGAGACGGAATAATCTCAATCATAGAGACAGATGATGTCGTAGTGGGAGATAAGATCATACTCCAGGCAGGAGATAAGGTTCCGGCTGACGGACTCCTGGTAGAAGGAGAGCTGAATGTGGACAATTCGGTTCTTAACGGAGAAGCAGAAGAGTGCAAAAAGACCGCCGCTCCCATAGACAGGGAATTTCCCGAGGATATTACGGGGGATGTGTTTGTTGACAGCCATTCTCTCTTCAGAGGGGCTGTGATATTTGACGGAGAGGGCATTTTGGATGTCCGTAAGGTTGGCCTTTCGACCATGATGGGGAAAATGGCTGAGGAAATGCAGAATGAAGAACCGGACTCCCCCCTTAAGGTCAAGCTTGGAAGGCTGGCAAAACAGATTTCCGTATTTGGATATATTTCAGCGGTTGCTATAGTTATCCTCTATATGACTTTTTACGTTATAAAGGCAGGGGGCCTCTACAGCTACATGGCCTTGGGATGGCAGTCCATTTTAATGGACATAGTAGAATCCTTATCCCTTGCCATCCTCATAGTGGTTTGTGCGGTGCCTGAGGGACTGCCTCTTATGATCTCTCTGGTACTTATGCAAAACACCAGCAGAATGCTGGATCATAATGTACTGGTAAGAAAGGCAGTGGGAATCGAAACCGCCGGCTCCCTCAATATCCTTTTCAGCGATAAGACCGGAACTATAACCAAGGGCAGTCTTGAGGTGGTGGAATTTTTTACTGCTGACGGTGCCAATATTCCCATGTCAGAGATAAAAAAACATGGGAAGGTAAAATCCCTTGTAAATATTGCCATAGGAAAGAATACAGCCTCAATGTTTGACGGTTCCCACAGAGTCATAGGGGGAAACGCCACGGATCAGGCTCTCTTGCGTTTCCTCGGTGAGGAGGAATATAACTTCCTTTCCAGGGGAAGTGATAAGGCTACAGACTATAGTGTAGGGCTTTCCCAGGGCTTTAACTCCTCAAATAAGTTCAGCCAGGTTGAAATAAGAGAGCTTAAGCAGGTCTTTTATAAGGGAGCTCCTGAAAAGCTTTTAGCTAAGGCAAAAAGAGCTCTTAACAGTGACGGAAAGCTTATAGAGCTCATTCCGGATGTGGTGGACACAAAGATAAACGAATACGCCTCAAGAGCCATGAGAGTTCTGGCCTTTGGTTATTCTGACAGTAAGTTTACTGAAAATGAGATAAATGATGATGTGGTTTTAATAGGCTTTGTGGCTATCAGAGATGATGTAAGACCTGAGGCAAAGGAAGCCATAGGGGAGGTATTAAAAGCCGGTATTCAGGTTGTGATGATCACGGGAGACCGTCTTGAAACCGCAGTCTCCATAGCAAAGGATGCGGGACTTATAAATAAGGATACCGACAGGGCTTTAACCTCCGCCCAGCTTGGCAAAATGTCGGATGAGGAAATTAAAAAAATAGTTAAGGATATAAGGGTCATAGCAAGAGCTCTTCCTACGGACAAGTCCAGAATGGTTAAGATCTGTCAGGAGATGAATCTTGTTGTGGGAATGACCGGAGACGGAGTAAACGATTCTCCTGCCCTTAAGCGGGCAGATGTGGGATTTGCCATGGGCAGTGGAACAGAGGCTGCAAAGGAAGCGGGAGAGATAGTTGTTCTTGACGACAATTTCAGGTCCATTAAAGATGCCATATTATACGGAAGGACCATTTATCACAATATACTGAAGTTTTGTAAATTTCAGCTGGTGATAAATGTTGCGGCGGTTATTGTAAGTGTACTCAGTCCCTTCTTTGGCATAGTTCAGCCTCTTAAGGTAACCCATCTTTTATTTATAAACCTTGTTATGGACAGTCTGGGTGCCATAATGTTAGGCAATGAGCCGGCACTTGAGAAATATATGACAGAGAAGCCAAGAAGGAGAGATGAGAGTATTGTAAGCAGGGCTATGGCGGTTCAGATACTGCTTATGGCTGCCTGGCTTACCATCTTAAGCTTCCTCTTCTTTAAGCTTCCCTTCTTTGCCGGATTTTTCAGATCAGAGAAGGAGCATTATACCGGCTTCTTTGTCCTCTTTGTCATGGCGGCAATGTTTAATGGCTTTAACGTGAGAGACGAGGGCTTTGGGATATTCAAAAGATTAAATGAAAATCCGGGTTTTCTTAAGGTCTTCTGTCTCATAATCCTGACTCAGGCCCTGATAGTAAATGCGGCAGCTATTCCCCTTGCTCCTTTTAAATGGATAGGCTCAATGTTCAGCTGTACCCCCTTTGGCCCCATGGCCTGGCTGATAATAGCCCTGATAGCCTTTACCATGATACCTGTGGATCTTTTGAGAAAGGCAGTCTTTAATAAATAAAAATATAAGCCTCCGGGGATTATGTGTTATAATCATTTAGTGCTAAGGGAATAACAGCCTTTGGTCAAAATTTAACGGAAGGGAGTGCCTGAGATGAAATTCAGTCTTATTAAAAATGATAAATCTACATTTTGGGATGAGGTCATTATGGGGATAATGATCCTGGTGAGTCTTATTATAGGAGCTTTACTGATCCTTTATAAACCTTCTTTTTGGATAATTTCTCAAGGCTTCAGTACCTTGATAGGTCTGCTTTTTGTAATATACGGAATAATGTTTATACCCGGACTTATTTATCGTCTTATGACAAATGACAGGAAATAAAGGGAAGGGTGAATAAGATGGAAAAGGGTGATGAACTCTTTACAGTACACATTAACTGTTATGCAGACTATGAAGTGAATTGTGAAGGTACTCTTTATAAACAGATACTTTTTGACGGAAATGTTACAGGGGCCTGCTTTAATGGAAGGATACTTCCGGGAGGAGTTGATACCCAGATCATAAATCCTGATGGAAAAGGCAGCCTTTGCGCAAGGTATATCCTTGAGGGAAAGGACAGCCTTGGAAATGACTGTCGCATATTTGTGGAAAATACCGCAGAGATAGGAAGTCAGCTGACCTTTCCTAAGTGCTGTTCTGACAGCAGTGAGCTTAGCTGGCTTAAGGATGCAGAGCTTAGGGGATATATGATATTTGATGAAGAGGACTTTAGGATAGTGATAAAAAAAGCCTGATAAGAGCTTGATCATATTGAAAGGCGGAGAGTAAAAATGTCGAAAATATATAAGGGAGTAGTGGATATTATAGGAAAAACTCCCCTTATGGAAGTTGTGAATATTGAAAAGAAGCTGGGACTTGAGGCAAAAGTCCTTGTAAAGCTTGAATATCTTAATCCGGCAGGAAGTGCTAAGGACAGAGTAGCCAAGGCTATGATCGAGGATGGTGAAGCTAAAGGCATACTGAAGGAGGGCTCTGTAATAATAGAACCTACATCGGGGAATACCGGCATAGGTCTTGCCAGCATTGCTGCTTCAAAGGGTTATAGAACCATACTTACCATGCCCGAGACCATGAGTCTTGAAAGAAGGAATATTTTAAAGGCCTATGGAGCGGAAATAGTTCTGACTGATGGAAGCAGGGGTATGGAAGGAGCTATTGAAAAGGCAGAGGAGCTGGCTAAGGAAATACCAGACAGTATCATTGCAGGCCAGTTTACAAATCCGGTAAATGCAGCTGCCCATAAAGCAGGCACCGGACCTGAGATATGGGAGGATACAGAAGGAAATATAGACATCTTTATTGCCGGGGTGGGAACCGGAGGTACTATAACCGGCGTAGGTGAATATTTAAAGGAAAAGAATCCTGATATCAAGGTCATAGCTCTTGAGCCCGAGGATTCTCCAATACTTTCAGAGGGAAGAAAAGGTGCCCATACCATACAGGGTATAGGAGCAGGCTTTGTGCCTGAAATATTAAATACAAAAATATATGACGAGGTCTTTAAGGCTTCCGGAAAGGATTCTATCGAAACTGCAAAGCTTTTGGCTAAAACAGAGGGTATTTCTGTGGGAATATCTTCAGGGGCAGCCCTCTTTGGAGCTATAAAGCTTGCCGAAAAGCCTGAGAATAAGGGCAAGGTGATAGTGGCCCTTTTACCGGACAGTGGAGACAGATATTATTCCACAGACCTCTTCAGATCAGATAGTGAGGTGTTATGAAAATGGAAAAGAAAAGCTTAAAGGACGCTCCCTGGTTTCCTAATGCAGTTGCAATAGTGATAGGAGTGGTCGTTTTTATTTTCTTATGGTGGTTTCCCCAGATATGGGAAAGTATCAAGGGCTTTATAGGATATTTTTCAGCGGTGATCATAGGCTGTGTTATTGCATACATAGTGAATCCTCTTGCTCTGTTTTTTGAAAAAACCCTGAAATTTATAAAAAAGGATAAAAGAAGGCGCCTGACCTCAAATATACTGGCATTTACCCTTGTGATATTATTTATTGTCATCCTGGTAGTGATATTGATCCCTCAGCTTGTCAGCAGTATTGAAACCTTTGGGAAGAACTTTAATGGATACAGGGAATCCCTTAACAGGCTTATAAATAATATAGGACTTGCCGGCAGTCTCCTTGATATAAGAGCTTTGGTATCCTCTTCGGAAAACATACTTAGCACCGTCGTTGATTACCTTAAGGATAATAAGGACAGCATACTTTCAGTATCTGCCAGCGCCGGAAAAGGTGTGGTTGATATAGTCATTGCCTTTATTCTCTCAATCTATCTTGTGGCTGAGAAGGTTAAGTTAAAAGCAGGATTCAAAAGACTTTTAAAGGCGATCTTTGGAGAAAAACGTTATCCAGGAGTAAGCTTTTTCCTTCATAAATGTGATCAGATATGTAATCAGTATCTGGTTTTCAGCCTGATAGACGCTATAATAATCGGAGTTGTAAATGCTATATTCATGTCTGTCTGCAGCATGGAATATGTAGGTCTTATTTCCTTCGTAGTAGGGATCACAAATCTGATACCTACCTTTGGACCCATCATCGGTGCAGTTATAGGAGGCTTTATACTCTTGATGGTAAAGCCCTTTCATGCAGTTTTATTTATTGCATTCACGCTGATATTACAGGCTTTGGATGGCTATGTGATAAAGCCCCGTCTCTTTGGCAATTCCCTGGGAGTTTCCGGACTCTGGATACTGATCGGAATTGCAGTGGGAAGTAAGATGTTTGGAGTCATAGGAATTCTTCTTGCCATACCTGCCGTTGCCATAATAGACTTTATCTAT